>CAZGUG010000004.1:34769-51014 GCA_964529035.1 uncultured Clostridium sp. | reverse complement strand
ATATTTTCCAGCACCTCCGCCAGGTTTCCGCCCACCTGGGACTGGATGGCTATTGCCGTGACCACCAGGTCAAGGTCTTCACTGTTGACACGCCGGCTCATATTTTCCAGCGCATCCTCCTTGGGACGGCTCAATACCTTTATCTCGTTTACCGTTCTTCTGAATTCGCTCTTGATCGGGTCGGCCATTTCGTTTGCCACGCTTTCCAGTGCCTGTATAAGGCTTAAACCCGATTTCAGCGAATATATCATTACGTTTATGGCATCCGGCAGCTGCTGGTTGAATTTGTTTAGCCTTTTTTTGATGGCGGCGTTAAGTATCTGTTTGGGCATAATCAGCCCGGCAAGGGCCGTTATGACGGCTGCAAATATGTTGCCGGTCAAAAGGTATATGAATACCGGCGGAACCAGTACCGACAGGTATACCAATATAATGTACTCCTCGCTCTTTAAAAGGATTCCCGCCCTTAAAAGCTGCAGCTCCAGTTTTGCGGACCGGTCCTCTTTCAAAAGCGACCTGCCGAGTCTTCTCACCATCGAAAGCATTGAGAACACGGATTTTTCCCTGTGCTCCCCCAGGGCGTCCGCCGTAAGATACCTGCCGATTCTTGTGTTTTGTTTGAGCTGTTTTCTGTACAGCGCTTTAAAGAGTATAAGGCTGTTCAGATATATGGTTATAAATATCAGTACTGTCAGCAATAATTTATCCATTCCATACACCTCCACACAAACAGGGGGACTGGTTTATCGTTTAGCTTATCAGTCGGGCCGCGTAAAAATACTGTCCGGCATGGGTATGCCCGCCGCCCTGATTCTGCCCATAAAGGTTGGCTTTACCCCGGTGCATAAAAATTTGCCCATGACCCTGCCGCCGTGTTCAATGCCCTGCTGCTCGTACCTGAACAGCTCCTGAAGCTGGATAACATCGCCCTCCATACCGCACACTTCAGTAATGCTCACCATTTTCCTGGTGTTGTCTTCCATGTGCTGTTGCTGTACGACAAGGTCTACGGTATTGGCGATATACCGCCGTATTGCAATGAGGGGTATGTCAATATTGGACATCATTGTCATGGTTTCAAGCGCGTGCAAAAGGTCCCGGGGAGAATTGGCATGGGCGGTGCTTATGCTGCCGCGGTGACCGGTATTGCTGGCACGCAGAAAATCGAAGCACTCGGCGCCGCGTATCTCTCCTATAATAAGCCGGGTGGGGTTCATACGCAGGGCTTCGATTACCGCCTGCCTTATGGTAAACTGGCCCTTGCCCTCTATGTTTGCATCCCTTGCTTCCAGCCTTAAAACGTGGTTCCCCCTCGGCTGCAGTTCCATGGAATCCTCAATCACCAGTATTCTTTCATTATTGCTGATAAATGAAGTAAGGCAGTTTAGGATGGTGGTCTTTCCTGATGAAGTACCACCCGAAACCATAATATTTATACGTGCTTTCACACAGGCTTCCAGGAACCTTGCCATCTCCGGGGTAAGCGTGTTGAAGTTTATCAGGTCGTTTATCGTAAAGGGGTCGGTTTCAAACTTCCTTATGGATATGTAAGGCCCCTTGGGTGCCACCGGCGGTACAATGACATGTACCCTGGAGCCGTCGGGCAGCCTTGCGTTGGTATAGGGCTTGGTTTCGTCCACCCGCTTGCCCAGGGGGCTTATAATCTTCTCGATGACATGCATCACATGCTCTTTGTCCCGGAATTTCTTGCCGGTCAGTATATTTCCCTTTCCCTTTTGCTCTATATATATCTGGTAGGGGCCGTTCACCATTATTTCCTCTATGTCGGTTTGTTTGAGAAATTCGGTGATCGGCCCGTAGCCGCATATTTCGTCTGTCAGGTATTCGATTATGGCATTTCTGTCACTGCGGGGAATATGGGGGGCACTGTTCTGGAAGTACTCGTCGGCAAAGCTTCTTATCTCTTTCTTCATGTCCTTCTCGTTGACGCCGGACAGCTTGTTTTCCTGCTCCAGTTTTTTGACAAGCAGCTTGTGAATGGTGGTTTTCAGATCGTTATACCTGTCGGTATTGTCAATCTTAATAACCCTGCCGCCACCATTATCCTCGGTATTCTTCTTTTTGTTTTCAAGCATTTCCAGAAGTGACATTTACAACCCCTCCATAACCTGTAACGTTAGAATGAAAAGATTCGTTTTTTCTTTTTGGCCTGTCCGCCCCCTGCACAGTTCAGCGCAAGTTTTTTAATATCGTCGCTTATCTTGGCGGTATGGCTGCCTATGACAAAGGGCGTACCCCTGTTGAGCGCGCTGATTGCTACCTTGCCGTTGGAAGAAATATGATTGTCGATGGTTATATTGAGATGCTTTTCCACTTCCTTCCTGTTGAGCCCGATTTCGTCGGAAGAACGGTTGAGCACGTAACGTATGTTGTTTGATACGCCCAGCTCCTTTAACAGCTCGCTTATCTTTTTCACCCTCCGGACGGTGGGCAGCTCAAGGGCAAGCACCAGCAGTATCTCGTCCGATGTGCTTAGCACCGACAGGTTGAAGGCATCCAGAATACAGGAAGTGTCGATAACTATGAAGTCATAGTGCTGCTTTAATATCTTTATAATCTTTTCCGCGTATTCCGGTTTAACCAGTTCGGCATACTGCGGCTCCGGCGGTGCAAGCAGCACGTCCACGCCGGAGCTGTGCTTGTACAAATACTCGTTCAGTATTTCCCAGTCCAGGTGTCCGATGTCCTGGACTATATCGCTTATGGTCTTTCCCAGGTTTAAATCCATCATGACCGCTATATCGCTTGACTGCAGGTCAAGGTCAAGCAGCACGGTTTTTTTGCCGGTCAACTGCTGCAGCATTACCGCTGTGTTGACGGCTATGGTTGAGGTTCCGATGCCCCCCTTCGGGCTGTATACCGACAATACCTTGGGCTTGGATGAAACAACGGCGGGCAGCTTTTTCTTAATCTTTCTGCTTTCTAACTGATGGACCTTTTTCACCGAGTTTATCAGCTGGTCCGCCGTGAAGGGCTTGACCAGGTAGTCCCTGGCCCCGGCAACCATGGCTTTTTTTATGTATTCCAGCTCGCCCTGGACGGTTATCATTATAATGGATATTTCCGGGTAGCGTACGGCAATCTTTTCAGTGGCCTCTATCCCGTCCATAACCGGCATGTTAATATCCATAAGCACAATATCCGGCCTGTTTTTTTGGCAGAACTCCAGTGCTTCCTTACCGTTGTATGCGGTTCCTACTATTACAATTTCCTTGTCAAAGGACAGGAGCTTGGAAATGTTGCTGCAGGTTTCGGAAACATCATCGACTATCAGCACTCTGATGCTCATCTGATCCCATCCTCCCGGACAAAGTTTTCAAGCAGGGCGGGTCTTATCGAAGTAACCCTGTCGTCCGCCGGGTTCCTAAGCAGCAGCCTGATTGTTCCGTAATCGGCGGCCAGCGCCAGTGTCAGCGCATGGTCCGGATATACCGCCAGCGTTACCGTATTTTTTCTGCTCCCGTCCTGGTTGACAAAACCGTTGTCATAGCCCAGGTTGTCGTTGGTAGCCAGCACGAATACCTTCTGCAGTACATAGTTGCTCTGCTCAAAGCTTTTGGTTAACCCGTCCGGCTGCTGATGCTGAAGTGTAATGGTGACTATAACGTCTACCATGTCCCCCGGCCTTACCATGTAGTTAAGGGCGGAGATTTCATTCACCGGTACGGTTATTGCCCTCATATCCTCGGGCACAACAAAGGCCAGGCCCTTTTCTATATCATTGGGGGATGCCACGTAATCCCTTAACACATCGTCCCCCTTGGCTATCCTGGTGGTGGATATGCCGCCCACAACGTCCTTTGCGTTCCTGAAGGCGTTGGGATGAACGTATTCCTTGTCAACTGTGACAGTTTTAAGCATATCCTGGGTAATCCTTTCGCGGTTGGGTATGGTCTGGTTTGTAACAACCACCTGCACGTATTCCCTGTTGTTTATGGAAGCTTTATAGTTTTCCAGGTAAAGATACACTGCGGCGGATGTAATAATGGTCAGTAACAATGTCAGAAGAATTATTTTCTTGCTCACCTAAGAACCCCCTTTAAAAATCCACTAATTTGCAGGTGACAACACCGTAGCTTGCCTGGCTTTCACCCCCGGTACCGCTTTTTACCGTCTTGACAAAATAACCTTCTATTATGCTCTCGTCACCGCTGCCCGGCACGCCGGTGACAAAGAATGCGGCAAAGCCAAGTATCCGCACCGAGTGTATGTGGTTTCCATTGGTCTCATAGGGTTCTATTACCGGTACGTAAAGTATCTGCGGTGCGTCCCGGTCAAAGTCGTCGAAGGTATTCGGCGGTACCCGGGTGTCCTGGGCAAACCGGTAGTCTATCGCCCGCTCGGTGGGGCCGGACATGTTGCCGGGCTTGGTTTCTACAATATCGCCCACTTCCAGCTTTCCCGGGTATCCGTGTTTCAGGTCATCCTCATAGGATGTGGCTCCGGAACCGCTCAGTCTCAGGGCGCCGAAATTACCCGCCCCTATCTCGGGTGGAGCTCCGCATTTTAGTGTATACTTTTGGCCGTAGACGAAATCATCGAACAGGACTCCCAGTGGAGCAGCCCCTGTAAAAGACGATAGGCCCACGCTTACCGCCTTGGCCCTGGCAGAAACATCGGCTGTCCGAAAACCCAGTATACGGCCAAAATAATAGTCGGCTTCCCTTGTTATGGTAATACTGGCGCTGGGTTCTGACTGGGAAATGTCTATCTGTGCCTCATCCTCCTCAACCCCGTTCAGGCTGAGGTATTCGCAGGCTTTGTTGTATGCAAGGGAAGTGCTATCACCCGCATCCTGGGCGGCGGCCAGGGCGGCGGCCTGCGCGATGTTCTGCAGCCTTACCTTGCTTCCGTACTGGATTCCGAAGTCCACCACCAATGCGGTGCAGCCCAGTATAACCGGCAGCAGAATGGCAAAAAGTACAAGGGCCACCCCGTCTTCTTTCCTGAGAAATTTTGGCATTTGTCATCCCTCCCTATTTTACTCCACCCGCATGGTAAGGTTTCCCGTCACCCATCTGGGGGTGCCGGTTATTTTGTTTATTACCGGAATATTGATATCCACCGGATACTTTACGGTAACAGAAACGTTTTCGCTGCTTACCCTTACCGTCTCCGGCAGGATTTCAACCACCAGCTTGCTGTCGTCAAGCAGCAGGGTTGATTCCTTTACCTGCTGTACTATTGTGCTGTCGTTGGCACCCAGCGCTGCCACCCGTGCCCCTTCACGGGCACCGTAGTTCACCATGAGCAGGGTGCCGCCTAGCCTCGAAAATTCCAATATACCGGCTATTATTAGCAGAAGTATCGGCAGCGATATTGAAAACTCCACAATGGACTGACCTTGGCTGTTTCTCAGAAATCTTTTAAACACAGCCCATCACCTGCAGTCCCATGGCAGCGCCGGTGCCCAGCATAATGGCGGCGGCATAGGGGAAGGTGCAAGTTTCATCGTGTTCGCGAAGGTAATAGGAAGAGCGGGTTAAAAAGAACATGCGAAGGTTTTGGAAAAGGGATGCCGCCCTTTTGTTTTTTATGAGGAAATAGACCGAGATAATCCCGCCGGCCACCGCAGTGCAGAGGACGGCGTATATAACGAACCGCCAGCCGAAAAAGGCACCTATTACGCCGGTAAGCTTGGCATCCCCGGCACCCAGCCAGCCCAATAGATAGGGCACAAAAAACACTGCGGTTCCCACTGCAAGGCCCTTGAGGGTTTCAAGGGCCCCGTCAAGGCCCGCTTCGTAAGTATTGAGCATAAGGGCCATAATAAGGCCTACCAGCAGTACCGGGTTGTGGATTTTTCTTTCCTTTATATCGGTTACCGTGCATAGTATAAGTATGGAAAAAAGGAGAATGTACTTCATAAACATCCCTCCTGGTTTTTAGAAAAAAAGTCCTGCCGTCTGGCTCAGCAGGACAAGGGGAATTATTACGGGGTTGGAACCGCATTATCAATTAGTTCCTCACCGGCACTAGTAAATATACTTTGTAGCTGTCCTCTGAATATTACCAATACTCCAATAAGAGCGAGGGCTATTACTCCGATTATCACCGCGTACTCGGTTGATGCCTGGCCCCTTTCGTCCGCCAGAAAATTCTTTATGGTTCTCAACATGTCACCATGCACTCCCTTCGTGTTTATTTGGTAATTTATATGATACCATCGGCGAAGGTGCGCTGACATCGTCCTTTCGACCTATTTTGGAAGTATTTGGGACTATTTTCCCGGTGGGCCGATATACCCATGAAAAAATAGGACCCGTCCCATGGGACGGGTACGTAACCCAAAAATTGTAGGTAGCGGACATCATATATACTGTTTCTTTATTGCGGTAACACAGGCTTCGGTCCTGTCCGAAACGTCCAGCTTTCTAAGTATATTGGTAACATGGTTTTTCACGGTTTTCTCGCTGATGAAAAGCTCCGCCGCTATTTCCCGGTTGGTCCTGCCATTGGAAATCAGTTCCAGCACCTCCACCTCCCTTTCCGAAAGGGGGCTGCTGCTTTTTTCTTCAGCCTGGCGGGCATAGGTGTTGTACCGGTCTATAAGGCCTGTGGCCACCGACGGGTCTATATAGGCCTTGCCTTCGTGAACGTCCCTGATTATCCTGGTCAGGTTTTCAAGGTTTGTGTTCTTAAGTATGTAACCCTTGGCCCCGGCAGCCAGGGCATCGGTTATTATGTCAATCTCTTCGCACACGGTAAGGGCGATAACTTTTGGCCCGATGCCGTTTTCTGTTATTACCCTGCAGGCTTCCACTCCGTCCATATCCGGCATGTTGAGGTCCATAAGCACAATATCCGGCCGGTGCAGCTGCATAAGCTTAATTGCTTCCCGCCCGTTTGAGCCCTCCGCCACCACTTTAAATTCCTCGTTCATCTCGATTAGCTTGACTAGGCCCTGCCTGACAATCTCGTGGTCGTCAACCACCATGAGTCTGATTTCAGCCATATTACCCCTCCTTCGCCCTTTATGTAAGGGCCGGTAATCACTCTTTCCGGTTTAAAACGGCTGGCACAAACCGGGACTGGGTTCAGTTTAAAGGTATCTCTATGTAGAATGTGGTGCCTTTACCCTTGGCGGAATTTATGTCAACGGTTCCGTCCATAAGGTTCACCCTTTCCCGGATGCCCTTAAGCCCGAAGTGCTTGGTATAGTCGATTTCTTCCGGGTCAAAGCCTATCCCGTCATCCTCCGCCGATATCTTAATTACCAGGGGTGTCATTACAAAATCTATGGTTATTCTTTCCGCCTGGGAGTGTTTGCGCGAATTATTGAGTATCTCCTGGATTATTCTGTATATGGATATTTCAAAGGTATTGTCAAAACGCTTGTCGCAGTTGGAATGGTTCACATCAACCTTTATTCCGGTCTGTTTCTCAAACTCTTCACAGTATTTAATGACCGCATAGATAAGGCCGAGGTCGTCCAGGTGCATCGGTCTTAAATCGAATATTATTCTTCGTATATCCTCGAGGCTGGTGTTGGCGGTCTTGACCAGCCCCTCCAGTTCCTCCAGCAGTTTTGTGTTGTCCAGCCCCAGCTGTTTGCATATCTCCGCCCGTATCACCACGTTTGAAATGGCCTGGGCCGGGCCGTCGTGGATTTCCCTTGCCATCGACTTTCTTTCCTCTTCCTGGGCCTTTATAATAGCCATGACCATTTCTTCCTTGTTCTGTATCTTTTTTATGTAGCCGGACATGCCCTGCAGGCTTGTTGCCAGGTAGCTTATCACCTCTGTAATCTGGCCGGACAAATACCTTGCCCTTTCGGCGGTGTTGGAAAGTGTTTTGTACCTTCTTGTAAGCTTGTCTCTTTCCTGGCGCAGCAGCCTTTCCTCCTGCTGAAGCTCCCTGTACCTCTGCTGAAGGTCCAGTGCCACGTTGTACGCCTTTTTCATGTCTTCTTCGCCGTGCTTCATGTATTCCTTGTTGGTCAGAAACAAGTCATACCTGGCAAGCTGCTCCTTGTACTGGAAGCTGTCCACCTTCTCGATTATTAGCCTTACTTTCTCGCTGATATCCGCAAGGTCGTCCCGAAGCTTTTCGCATTCGCTGCTTACCTGCTCGCTTATTTCATCCACTTCTTCTTTGCCCTGCTGGATTTTTTCAATTGTTTCCGATAGTATCTTATCCAGTATTTTGATGTCGAAATCGGCCAAAGGGAAAGCCTCCTTTTCACATAAACAGTATAAAGGCAAAAAAGACCTTACATACTATTTATCGGTATAATCATTCTATTTAATAATAACTTATTTTGGCGGCACAAGTCAAAACTTGTAATTTTTTATTTCAAATATTTTTTAAAACCGTGTAAATAATATGGTTACAGGCGGGTTACAGGCGAAAAAAGTTGGGAGTGGAATTTACTATTGCATTGGTTATCAAAATATGCTAGTATACTTTATGTAACCGACCCCTGCGGGTCAGCATGCGGGAGTAGCTCAGTGGTAGAGCGTCGCCTTGCCAAGGCGAAAGTCGCGGGTCCGAATCCCGTCTTCCGCTCCAATAAGAAGGCAGACCTTAAAGTGGTCTGTTTTTTGCGTTTGCTTGTTATAAGCATGGTGTTATGTTATAATGTCTTAGTCGAATCAGGCATTAGAAAGAGCCTTATACATATAGGCATTTAATGCGAACAAGGAGGAGCATATATGAGTTCGAAAGTGGAGAAAATAGAAAACAATACGGCCACCCTGGAGATAGAAGTAAGCAGCGAGCAGTTCGAAAAGGGAGTCAACAGGGCCTATAAAAAGAATGCGGGCAGGTTCGACATACCCGGTTTCAGAAAGGGCAGGGCACCGAGGTTTATAATAGAAAGGCATTACGGTGAGGGCATCTTTTACGAAGACGCAATCAACGAAGTATGTCCCGGAGCCTACCAGGACGCGGTGGAGGAGCACAGCCTGCAGCCGGTGGACAGGCCGGAAATAGACATAGTGCAGATAGAGAAGGGGAAACCCTTCATATTTAAAGCGGTTGTCACGGTGAAGCCAGAAGTTACCCTGGGCGAATATGATGGAATAGAAGTTGAGAAAAAAGAATATCCTGTTACAGACGAGGATGTTGAGAAGGAACTGGATAACATGCGCGAATCCGGTGCAAGGATGGTTACCGTCGAGGACAGGGCCGCCAAAAAGGACGACATGGTTATGATCGATTACAAGGGTTTTGTAGACGGCGAGCAGTTCGAAGGCGGCAGCGCGGAAAACCAGTCTCTGGTGCTGGGGTCCGGGCATTTTATCGGGGGTTTTGAAGACCAGCTTATAGGCGCGAAGGCGGGAGACAGCGTTACCGTTAAGGTGAAGTTTCCTGAGGATTACCAGGCGGAGCACCTGGCCGGCAAGGATGCCGAGTTCCAGGTAGAGGTTAGGGAGATAAAGGAAAAGGAGCTTCCCGACCTGGACGACGAATTTGCCAAAGACGTAAGCGAGTTTGATACCCTTGAAGAACTCAAAACAGATATCCGGGAAAAGCTGGAGGAAAAGGCGCAGCAGAGGGCAAAAAACGAGCTTGAGAACGAAGTTATTAAAAAAGCGGCCGAACTGACCGAAGTGGATATTCCGGATGTTATGATAGAAAAACAGATAGACACGATGATCAGGGACTTTGAAATCCAGCTTATGTACCAGGGTTTGAAGCTGGAGGACTACCTGAAGCACATGGGCAATTCAAAGGATGATTTGAGAAACAATCTGCGCAAGGATGCTAAGGAGAGGGTTAAAACCCAGCTGATGCTGGAAAAAATCTCGGAGACGGAAGGAATTACCGAGACCGAGGAAGAATTAGACCATGAGATAGAAAAACTGGCCAAACAGTACAAACAGGAGGATGAGGATAAGTTTAAAAAGTCCCTCGGGGAAGACGAACTAAACTATATTAAAGAGAGTATAATAATAAGGAAAACTGCAGAACTGTTGGTGGAAAAGGCCAGTATTAAATAATGTAAATAACAGGGAGGTTTAATAGAAATGTCACTTGTACCTATTGTTGTGGAACAGACCAGCCGCGGTGAAAGGTCCTATGACATTTATTCGCGGCTGTTAAAGGACAGGATAATATTCCTGGGCGACGAAGTTAACGACATTACCGCCAGCCTTGTGGTGGCTCAGCTTTTATTCCTCGAATCCGAGGACCCGGACAAGGATATACACCTTTATATAAACAGCCCGGGTGGGTCGATATCCGCAGGCATGGCCATATATGACACGATGCAGTATATCAAGTCGGATGTGTCCACCATATGCGTGGGCATGGCCGCATCCATGGGAGCGTTCCTGCTGGGTGCGGGAGAAAAGGGAAAAAGGTTTGCGCTGCCCCACAGTGAGATAATGATTCATCAGCCGATAGGCGGCACCCGCGGCCAGGCGGTGGAGATTAAGATTCACGCCGAGAGGATAATTAAGCTGAAGGATACCTTAAACAGGATACTCAGCGAGAGGACGGGACAGCCCCTGCAGAAAATAGAAAAGGACACCGACAGGGATTTCTTTATGACTGCGGACGAAGCGTTGAAGTACGGTTTGATTGACAAGGTTATCACTTCCAGGTGATAACACATTGGGAGAGGTGAAATAATGACTAGGTTCGAAGACAAAAAGCAGCTCAGGTGTTCTTTTTGCGGTAAAAACCAGGAGCAGGTAAAAAGGCTTATTGCAGGCCCCGGGGTCTATATATGCGACGAGTGTATAGACCTGTGCCAGGAAATAATCGAAGAAGAGTTCGACGAGGACCTGGACGAGGTACTAAAAGACATACCCAAGCCCAAGGAGATAAAAGACTTTCTGGACCAGTACGTGGTTGGACAGGAAGAAGCCAAGAAGTCAATGGCGGTGGCGGTGTACAACCACTACAAGAGAATTAACAAGGAAAGCAAGGAGGATGACGTTGAGCTTCAAAAGAGCAATATCATCCTTATCGGCCCCACCGGTTCGGGTAAGACCCTGCTGGCCCAGACGCTGGCAAGGATGCTTAACGTGCCCTTTGCCATTGCCG
Source organism: uncultured Clostridium sp. (assembly GCA_964529035.1). Lineage (GTDB taxonomy): Bacteria > Bacillota > Clostridia > Ch29 > Ch29 > CAZGUG01. The sequence continues at coordinate 39,998 of CAZGUG010000004.1, read as the reverse complement.
ATGCCACGTCGCTGACCGAAGCGGGGTACGTGGGCGAAGACGTTGAAAACATACTGCTGAAGCTTATACAGGCGGCGGATTATGACATTGAAAGGGCCGAAAAGGGAATAATATACATCGACGAGATAGACAAGATTGCAAGGAAGTCGGAGAACCCTTCCATTACCCGTGACGTAAGCGGCGAGGGAGTGCAGCAGGCGCTTCTGAAAATACTGGAGGGTACCGTTGCCAGTGTTCCTCCCCAGGGGGGCAGGAAGCACCCGCACCAGGAGTTCATCCAGATAGACACTACCAATGTGCTGTTTATCTGCGGGGGTGCCTTTGACGGCCTGGAAAAGCTGATACAAAAGAGAATCGGTCAGAAGTCCATCGGGTTTGGTGCCGACATAAAGGGCAAGGGAGACATGGATATAGGCGAAGTACTGAAAAAGGTACTGCCGGAAGACCTGCTCAAATACGGGCTTATTCCCGAGTTTGTGGGAAGGGTGCCGGTGGTGGTTACGCTGGAGCCGCTGACCTGTTCCGACCTCGTATCCATACTGACACAGCCGAAAAACTCGCTGGTAAAACAGTACGAGAAGCTGTTCAAACTGGACGAAGTGGAGCTGGATTTTGAGAAGGAAGCGCTGGAAGTAATAGCCCAGCGGGCGATGGACAGGAAAACCGGTGCCCGGGGACTAAGGTCTATACTGGAGGGCATAATGCGAAACGTTATGTACGAGATACCCTCAAGGGAAGACGTGGAAAAGTGCGTGGTTACCAAGGAAACCATAGAAAATAATACCGAGCCTACGATGGTGTTCGTGGACCCGGCACGCAAGAAGAAGCCAAAGCAGAAGTCGGGCAGGCGCTCAACCAGCAAAACCGACGAAACCGCATAAAAAGACAAAAGAGACGGTTCCTTAAATATATACCGGGAACCGTCTTTGTTTTATCAGTCCGTATCCAATTGCTTCCCCATATTCCATAAATGCCATGCCCTGAAACCTGCTAAAAAACATCCCTGTGCAAATAATAATCCTATCACGGCTAAAGGGAGGCTTATGGGCACAATTGTCTGAGATACTTTTTTTGGTCCAGTTCTTCTTTGCAGTAGTAATTGGACTATATTTTTTGAACCTTCTGAAAAACCAACAGGGGAACAAGGGAGCGGTGGAAAGGGAATCCAAAAAGGAAATGGAGAAGCTGGAAAGGATGCGCAGGATATCGCTGACACAGCCTTTGTCCGAAAAAACGCGGCCTTCGGATTTTAATGAAATAGAAGGCCAGGACGATGGCATCCGTGCCCTGAGGGCTGCCTTGTGCAGCCCCAATCCGCAGCATGTGATAATATACGGTCCGCCGGGTATAGGTAAAACGGCGGCCGCAAGGCTGGTGCTGGAAGAGGCCAGGAGAAACGCCCTTTCGCCCTTCGGATACCGGGCAAGTTTTGTGGAAGTGGACGCCACCACCGTAAGGTTCGACGAGCGTGGTATTGCCGACCCGTTAATGGGTTCGGTGCACGACCCCATATACCAGGGAGCCGGCGCGATGGGCGTGGCGGGCATACCTCAGCCCAAGCCGGGCGCAGTCACCAGGGCCCACGGGGGCATACTGTTTATTGACGAGATAGGCGAACTGCACCCGATACAGATGAGCAAGCTGCTCAAGGTACTGGAAGACAGGCGGGTATTCCTTGAAAGCGCGTATTACAACTCGGAGGATTCAAACATACCCCTTCACATACATGAAATATTTCAAAACGGCCTGCCGGCGGATTTCAGGCTGGTGGGCGCCACAACCCGGCCGGCGGAGGAGATTTCACCGGCACTGAGGTCGAGGTGTATCGAAATATATTTCAAGCCCCTTTCCAGGGAGCATATTAAAAGGATAGCGGCCAATGCGGCGCGAAAAAGCGGCATCAGGATTTCCGCCAGGGCTGTCGGGCTTGTGGCTAAGTTTGCTTCCAACGGCAGGGAAGCGGTAAACATGATACAGGTAGCCGGTGGCGTATGCATTACCGAGGGCAGGAAGGAAATAATTGCAAAGGATATCGAGTGGGTGGTCAACTGCGGCCATCATTCGCCGCGGCCGGAAAACAGCCTCAAGGAACTGCCCCAGGTAGGGTGCGTGTACGGGCTGGCGGTACACGGTGCAAACAGCGGTGCGCTGCTTGAAATAGAGGCTACCGCCATACCGGTGGAAAAGGGCAGCGGTACCGTTACCGTTACCGGGATAGTGGACGAGGAGGAGACCGGCAGCGGTACCCGGAGGTTCAAAAGAAGGAGCACTGCAAAGGGTTCGGTTGACAATGTGATAACGGTTATCAGGAAATTTGCCGGTGTGGACCCCCGGGACTTTGATATACACCTGAACTTTCCCGGCGGCGTTCCGGTGGACGGGCCCTCCGCCGGGGTCACCATAGCCGCTGCCATTTACTCGGCGATAACCGAAAAGCCTATAGATAATATGCTGGCCATGACCGGCGAGGTATCCATACGGGGCGAGATAAAGCCGGTGGGCGGAGTGCCGGTGAAGCTGGAAGCGGCGGCCGGGGCCGGCATAAAAAGGGTGATCATTCCTAAGACCAGCTGGCAGGACAGCTTCCGGGATTTTGACCTGGAAATTGTAACGGTGACAAGGATAGAAGAGGTTCTGGGACACGCCATAGTGGAAGGGAGGGCGGACGGCAGTTTGGTGAATGCCGGAGCCGACAGGCTGAGCGCTCTGCCGCTGGAATAAAACTTCATCAAGTTGCAAAATTTGGCCGCTGCGGTTATTATATAATGTAGTTGTAAAGAATTATCAGCGTGCGGGAGTGATTGGTATGAGACATTCAAAGGAGAGCCTGGTTCTGCCCCTGCTTCCGTTAAGGGGAATATCGGTTTTTCCGTACATGATGCTGCATTTTGACGTGGGGCGGGACAAGTCAGTAAACGCCCTGGAGGAAGCGATGGTAAAGGATCAGCTTATATTCCTGGTAAGCCAGAAGGATGCCGCCACCGATGAGCCTTCCCCGGAGGATTTTTATCATGTGGGAACCGTTTCAAAGATAAAGCAGCTTCTAAAGCTGCCGGGGGATACCATCAGGGTGCTGGTGGAAGGCATTAACCGGGGTAAAATAACCGGTATTATAAAGGACGACCCCTTTTACGAAGTGGAGATTGATGAGTACAGGGATTCGGATGAAGTGGACAAGGATACCGAAACCGAAGCACTTATGAGGGGTATCTTCGACTGCTTTGAGGAATATGTCAAGCTTACCAACAGAACTGCGGTGGATACCCTTGTGACGGTGGGGAACATTGAAGAGCCGGCCCGGTTCGCCGATGTTGTGGTGTCCAACCTTGCACTGAAAATAAACAGGAAACAGCAGATACTGGAAGCCTTCGACCCGCTGGAAAGGCTGAAAAGGCTGCATGCGATACTTATAAAAGAGCTTGATATATTAAAGGTGGAAAAGAAGATAAACCTAAGGGTAAAGCGGCAGATTGACAAGATGCAGAGGGAGTATTACCTGAAGGAACAGCTCAAGGCGATACAAAAAGAGCTGGGAGAAGAAGAGGGCGTCCTGTCCGAAGTGGAAGAGTACAGGGAGCGGATAAAAAAAGCGGGGCTTACCGAAGAAGTCGAAAAAAAGGTAATGAAGGAAGCGGAGCGGCTTCTGAAACTGCCGCCGGGGTCCGCGGAAACGGGAGTTATCAGGGGCTACCTTGACTGGATACTGGAGCTGCCGTGGAATGTCGAAACCGAGGACAACCTGGACCTAAAATTTGCAAAGAACGTCCTGGAGGAGGACCACTACGGTCTTGTAAAGGTTAAGGAGCGGATACTCGAATACCTCGCCATAAGACAGCTGGCGAAGGGCATGAAGGGGCCCATCCTGTGTCTGGTGGGACCTCCCGGGGTGGGCAAGACTTCGATAGGCCGGTCGATAGCCAGGGCCCTCAACAGGAAATTTGTACGCATGTCGCTGGGCGGTGTGCGGGACGAAGCCGAGATAAGGGGCCACAGGAAGACCTATGTGGGTGCTATACCCGGCAGGATAATATATTCAATGCGTCAGGCGGGTTCGAAAAACCCGGTGTTTTTGCTGGACGAAGTGGACAAGATGAGCAACGATTTCAGGGGCGACCCCGCTTCGGCGATGCTGGAAGTGCTGGACGCGGAGCAAAACCATGCTTTCAGGGACCATTACCTGGAGGTGCCCTTTGACCTGTCCAAGGTAGTGTTCGTGACCACCGCCAACACCACCGATACCATACCCAGGCCGCTGCTTGACAGGATGGAAGTTATATATATATCAAGCTATACCGAGGAAGAAAAGCTGAACATTGCGCTGAAGTATCTGCTGCCCAAGCAGCTTAAGGAACACGGCCTTACCGGGGAAAACCTTATGATGTCCGAAGCTACCGTCCGGGACATAATCAACTATTACACCCGGGAAGCGGGTGTCAGGAATTTGGAGCGGAGGATTGCCGACGTCTGCAGAAAGGCGGCAAGACAGATTGTTGAAGACAACAAAACCCGGGTGAGGGTAACCGGTGCCAATCTCGGCAAGTACCTCGGCATACCCGGTTACAGGTACCGGAAGGTAAAGGAAGGTAAAGAGACAGGCATCGCAACCGGCCTGGCATGGACGCCGGTGGGAGGCGAGACCCTTTCGATAGAAGTGACCACGATGAAGGGTACCGGCAAGCTGGTACTTACCGGGCAGCTTGGAGACATTATGAAGGAATCCGCCCGGGCGGGTATAAGCTATGTAAGGTCAAGGTATGAGGAATTTGAAATAGACGCCGATTTTTACAAGGATATGGACATACACATACACATACCCGAAGGGGCAATCCCCAAGGACGGGCCCTCGGCGGGCATAACCATGGCCACAGCGGTGATATCCGCCCTGTCTGGCAGGCCGGTCAGGAAGGACATAGCCATGACAGGAGAGATTACCCTGAGGGGCAGGATACTGCCGGTGGGCGGAATAAAGGAAAAATGCCTGGCGGCGAACAGGGCCGGGATTTCCATCGTTATCATTCCGGCGGAAAACGAAAAGGACCTGGAGGAAATACCCGCCAACGTCAGGAAAAGGATAAACTTTGTCTTTGCCGAGCATATGGACAGGGTGCTGGAACATGCCCTGGCGGGGGACGAGTAACGCACACCGGCCGTGGACAGGCAGTGTATTCTGGCTGTGGATAAGGAATGATTGGTATGGATATTAAGATTAAGCAGGTCGAGATGGTTATA
>CAZGUG010000004.1:1884-34669 GCA_964529035.1 uncultured Clostridium sp. | reverse complement strand
TGGATAAGGAATGATTGGTATGGATATTAAGATTAAGCAGGTCGAGATGGTTATAAGTGCAGCGGCCAGGAAACAGTACCCGGGCGAAGGGCTGCCGGAGGTGGCGATAGGGGGCCGTTCCAATGTGGGCAAGTCGTCGCTTATAAACGGCCTTTTGAACAGGAAAAAAATAGCCCGCACAAGTTCCCAGCCGGGAAAAACCAGGACAATAAATTTTTACCGGGTTAATGAACGGTTTTTCATAGTGGACCTTCCCGGCTACGGGTTTGCCAGGACGTCAAAGAGCGAACAGCTTAAATGGGGCAGAATGATGGAAGAGTACCTGAACACCCGTACCACCCTGAGGGGTGTTTTGCAGCTGGTGGATATACGGCACCGGCCGACACAGCTTGATGTCATGTTCTTTGACTGGATAAAACAGGCGGGCTTTCACGGCATAGTTCTTGCCACCAAGGCGGACAAGGTGGCAAGGGGCAAAAAAAAACGGCATTTCAGCGAAATAATAGAAACCCTGGGTATGGATGCCGACGATTACCTGGTTCCCTACTCGTCGGTAACAGGCGAGGGAAGGGACGAGGTATGGGGGGTAGTGGCGGAACTGTGTGACCTGACAGAATAGCATGACAAGGGGACGGAGTTGCTGTCAATTTTCTGTGGTGCGGAGTAATCAAAAGAACCGTCCCCATTATTATCTAAGGAGCGATTTGCTCCTTTTTGTTTTGTGCAAAGGGTCAAACTCTGCTGCGAACATACCCGTAAGGATTAATGAGCAGCCGATAAACTGCCGGAAGGTAAGCATCTCACCCAGTATAATGAAAGCGAAGGCAAGGGCGAAAACCGGTTCACCGATAAATATAAGTGCCGTGTGGGTGGGGCTGGTATATTTCTGGGCAATGTTCTGCACCAGGAACGCATAGGTGGTTGCAAGCAGTGAAGTAACCGCCAGCGCCAGCCAGATGTCGGACCTTACAGGAATCATTGGCTGTTCAAGGATAAAGGAAAACAATATGCTGGCGGCCGCTACGGTGCCTATTTCCACCGTGGCCAGCAGCATCGGGTCGGACAGCCGTGTATACCGATCTATCATAATTATTTGCAGCGCAAAGAAAAAAGTACAGAAGAAGGTATATATATCGCCTATGTTAAGTACAAAACTGTCACCCAGCGTAAGAAGGCCGAGACCTGTTACCGCCAGCAGGACACCCAGCACCGCAGAGGGCTGCGGCTTTTTTTTGAGATACGCTGCGGAGATTACCGGCACGATTACAGCGCTGAACCCGACGATAAAAGCCGAATTGGAAGCGGTGGTGTAATTAAGTCCGACTGTTTGAAACGCGTACGCCGTAAAAAGCATCAACCCCAGTATTATGCCGTTTTTGGCGGTTAACCGGTCAAGGGTATGAAGCTTTTTGTAAGAAAGCAGCGCAAGTAAAACAGCCGCTATTCCAAATCTCAGGCTCAAAAAATTATAGGTTTGTATATGCTGTATGGCATCCTTTGTAAGTACAAAGGTAGACCCCCAGAAAATTACCACCGACAGCAGGGCCAAATCGGCCTTAAGCTGTTTATGCATATGCTCATCTCCGTTTCCCAAAAAACGCCCGTGTTTGCCGACTGTAACCTTCAACCGGCCATGTAAAATATTATAGCATTTTAAAAAACTATTTCAATAACCACTCACCATAAAATGGCCAAATAAATACTATGGTAATAATGAAGTATTTTAAGGGGGAAGGGAATATGACTCTCGGGCTTGCACTATCCGGGGGCGGTATCCGCGGTGCGTCGCATATAGGCGTTCTAAGGGCATTGGAAGAGGCAGGGCTTAAACCGGGCATAATAGCGGGTACCAGCGCCGGCAGTATTGTGGCTTCACTGTACGCAGTAGGACTGACACCGGACGATATCGAGAAAGCATTCTTTAAATATGCTCCATACATACTTGATTTTGACATAATGGGAGCCTTTGGTATGGCACTGCACCTGTGCGGACTTATGAGGGGCCGGCCGGTGCTGGACGGGCTTATAAAGGGGAAAACCGCAGAGAAAATAATGGCAGCGCTCACCGGGGGCAAAAAAATGTACCAGGCCGACATACCGCTGGCGATAACGGCTACCGATATAAACGACGGGACTGCGGTGGTGTTTGCTTCAAGGAGGCAGCGTCTGCAGAACACAAGGAATGTTATATGCTGCGGCCAGGTCAGTATAAGCGAAGCGGTAAGGGCAAGCATTGCCATACCGGTGGTGTTCAAACCCAAAATACTGAATCTGGAGGGCAGGGAAAGAAGGCTTGTGGACGGCGGGGTAGCCAACAACCTGCCGGTGGATGTTCTAAGGACAATGGGGGCCAACAGAATAATAGGTATAAACTTGGGGTACAGCGGACAGAGGCAGGACCAGGTGGACAATATACTGGAGATTGGAAGCCAGACCATAGACATTATGATGTATCACATAACCAAGCTGAGGATGGGTCGGGAAAACGTTGTGGAGCTTAAACATAACGGCCGTTCGACAGCATATCCCGCCGTGTTGAACCATGAAACGGTGGTGCTGAATCCGTATATTTACGACGTGTCGCTGCTGGAGATGGGTAGGATTGCCGAATGCATAGAGAGGGGCTACGCCGCAGTCAAGGCACGGCTGCCCGAGATAAGAAGGATACTAAAAATATAATGACATGCCGGCGGTTGTCCTTTGGGACTTAAAATTATATAATGTAACGGGAGATTTGACTAAAGCATAAGGAGTGCATTTCAAGTGAGGGACAAAACAGGCGAAATAGAAAGGATAATCTGCGATGACAAGACCGGAAGGGGGATAAAAAACATTGTGGTGCCCGGTGATGTCGAAAGGGCTGCGCTGTCGCTTCTTGAAAGCGAAGGCACCGTTTTTATAACTACCGGCCTTTATATCAGCGACCGAGCGGTCTGTACCGACGGGCCGTCGGGAGCGGTTGCGCTGGCTGAAGCGCTTTACAAACTGGGCAGGAATGCGGTGCTGGTGGAGGACGGGCCCAGCAAGCCAATTATTCAGTGTGCCCTGGACACGGCGGGACTGGATATACCGGTGGTGCTTTTCCCGATAAGCGGCAGGGAAGCCTTTGCCGGGGAGTTGATTAACGAGTACCAGCCTTCCCATATAATAGCAATTGAGCGGACAGGCCCCGCCCGGGACGGCAAATATTATGACATGAAGGGCCGGATAATTGCCGGGGACATTGGGCATATGGACGTACTGTTCCGTAAGGCGGATGAAATGGGTATTACCACCATAGGCATGGGGGACGAGGGTAATGAGATCGGCATGGGCAAGGTGTACGACAGCGTGGTTAAAGCGGTGCCCCATGGAGAGAAGATTGCCTGTGTAATACCTGCCGATTACCTGGTTGTAAGCGGAATTGCAAACTGGGCGGCCCATGGTGTCTGTGCATGCATGTCCCTTATTACCGGTAAGAATTTAATGATGGAAGAAAAGGATGAAAGGCGCCTGCTTGAAAAACTGGTAGGCTGCGGCGCTGTGGATGCCTATACGCACAGAAAAGAAATTACGATAGATTCACTGGAAACAGGGGACTATTTTGAAGTGATAAACAGGCTGCGCCGGATAGTGAAACAACACCTGGGGGAGTGACATAGGTGATAAAAAGATTTTCAAGGTATTACATACCCCACTGGCCCCTGCTGGCGGCGGACATATTTTCGGTTCTGGTATTTTCCATATTTTCCCTGGTTCTGCCGATACTTATAAGGGTGCTGATTGACGATATAATCCCCGCAAAGGATTTGCGGGGCATAATAAACCTGTCCGTATTCCTGGCGGCAATGTTTGTGGCGAAATCCCTGTTAAGGTTTGCACAGGCCTACTGGGGGCATATTCTTGCCCACAGGGTAGAACGGGACATGCGCAGGGACTTTTTCTACCATCTGCAGAAGCTTTCCTTCGGGTTCTTTGACGACAGGAAAACCGGGGATATTATGTCCAGGGTGACCAATGACATATCCAAGGTAAACGAGATGACCAATCACGCGCCGGAGGACATATTTTCCTCGTTCCTTATGGTATCCGGCTCTTTTTTGTTTCTTATAACCATAAACATTAAACTGACCCTTATTACGTTTCTGCCGGTGCCGCTGCTTTTTTTGTTTACGGTTAAATACGGCGCCAGGATGTTCGGCGGCTTCCGCAGGGTCAACAGGGCGATGGCGGAGATTAACCACCGGCTGGAAAATACCATAGCCGGGATACGGGTGGTCCAGTCCTTCACAATGGAAGAATACGAAAAACACAGGTTTGACAGGGACAACGAATACTATTACAAATCCAGCGCCGGGGTAATGAAACACCTCGGGGTGTTCCTGTCCACCACCATATTCATAGAGGACATGACTCTGCTGCTTGTGATAGCGTCGGGCGGGTATTTCATATACACCGGTACACTGACGGTGGGCGAACTGGTTGCATTCATATTTTACGTGAAAATATTCGTGGAGCCCATAGTGCGGCTTGCACGGCTGAACGAGCATATTCAGAGGGGCCTTTCGGGCCTGGAAAGGTTTTACGAGTTTCTTGATACCCGGCCGGATATAAAGGACAGGCCCGGTGCGGTGGCGCCAAAGCAGTTTAAGGGACAGGTGGAGTTTAGAAACGTAACCTTCAGCTATAACAAGGATACAACTGTGCTTAAGGACTTCAGCCTCGCCGTGGAAGCCGGGGATGTAATAGCCCTGGTGGGCCCGTCGGGGGTGGGCAAGTCAACCCTGTGCAGCCTTATTCCAAGGTTCTACGATATAGACCGGGGCAATATACTGGTGGACGGAACCGACATACGGGATATCAGGCTGAAGGTTTTAAGGGAAAACATAGGCATAGTGCAGCAGGATGTGTTTTTGTTCACCGGAAGCGTGCGGGAAAATATCGCATACGGAAGGCCGGATGCTGCAGAAGAGGAGATTATCCGGGCGGCCAAAAACGCCAACGCCCACGGGTTTATTATGCGGCTGCCCGACGGATACGACACGCAGGTGGGCGAAAAGGGTGTAAAGCTGTCCGGCGGTCAGAAGCAGAGGATTTCGATTGCCCGCGTGTTCCTTAAAAACCCGCCTATACTGATACTGGACGAGGCAACCTCGTCGCTGGACAATACCAGTGAAAAAATAATCCAGGATTCGCTGGAGAGGCTGGCCAGGGACAGGACAACCTTTGTTATAGCCCACAGGCTCAGCACCATCCAGCATGCAAAGCAGATAATAGTCATGTCCGAGCGGGGCATTGAAGAGAAGGGAACCCACAGCCGGCTGCTGGAAAGCGGGGGGCTTTACTCAAGGCTGTACAACGCGCAGTTTGACGGGCGCATGCCGGAGGAGGTCAAATAAAAATAGAGTAATTGGCATTTGACAAAAACCCTTGCAAAAAGTACAATGGTATTGAAAGACAGCTAGAGTACGGCTTTTACCAGCCGCACTACATTTTGAAGGGGGTCATGTATTGGAAGGCAAAGTGAAGGTTGGCATTATTATTTGTAACAGGTATCACCGGTGCGCTGGCGGGAAGTGCCTAAGGGCGTTAAGGAACAGGGAAGGGGCCTTCAGCCTGTATAAAGGTAAGGAAGTTGAAATAGTGGGATATGCCACATGCGACGGCTGCCCCGGCGGCAACGTTGAATACGCCCCGGCGGAGATGAAGAAAAACGGAGCCGAGGTAATACACCTTGCGACCGGCCTGGTGGTGGGATATCCGCCCTGTCCCAGAATTAGCTATTTCAAAAAATTCATAAAGGAGAAGTTCGGACTGGATACGGTGGTGGGAACGCACCCCATTCCGCAGAACTACTACGATACCCACAGCGAACTGGCAACATGGAACAGTGATACGTGGCAGGATACAATAAAGCATGTCATATGTGACGAGGAAATGCGAAGGGCATACGATTAAAAAAACTCCGGATTATGTCCGGAGTTTTTTGGTTATACGAGCAAGGGAATAAATATTCCCATGACAAGAGGAATACATACATCGCCGTTGAAATAATAATAGACACAATAATAGGGGGGATGAAGATGGGCCTGTTAGACAGCTTTGAGTTTATACTTCCAACCAGGATAAATTTCGGGCTTGGCATTGTCAACCGGCTGGTAAGTGAACTGGATGGTTTTAAAGCAGGCAGGGTGCTGATAGTGACCGACAGGGGCATTGTCAGTGCAGGGCTGCTGGACAGGGTAATAAGGCTTGTTGAGGGCAAATTAGAGTATGCCGTTTATGACGGTATTGAGGCCAATCCAAAGGACCGTAATGTTGAAGAGGCCGCGGCGCTTGCCCGGGATACGGGTGCCGGCTGTGTAGTGGCACTGGGAGGCGGCAGCCCGATAGATGCGGCTAAGGCGGTATGCGTGCTGGCGCTGCAGAGAGGCAGGGCAGCGGATTATAAGGGTAAGGGAAAAATAAAGGATAAGTGCCTGCCCCTTGTGACCATACCGACCACTTCGGGTACCGGCAGCGAGGTAACCTTTTCATCGGTTATTACCGATACCCGGGAGAACTATAAATTTACCATAAAGAGCCCTGCGATAGCTGCAAAGGTGGCGCTGATAGACCCGGAACTGACGGTTACGGTGCCGCCGGCCGTTACAGCTTCCACAGGTATCGATGCCTTAACCCATGCAATAGAAGGTTATACGGTAAACGTTACAGAGCCCATTGCGGAAGCGCTGGGGCTTTATGCAGCCGAGCTTATTGCCGCCAATATTAAGGAAGCGGTACATAACGGCAAAAATATTGAAGCCCGGACCGGGATGATGCTGGGCAGCCTTTTGGCGGGCCTTTGCTTCAGCCATTCGGATGTTGGGTCTGTACACTGCATGGCCGAAGCACTGGGAGGAATGTACGACGCGCCCCACGGGTTGTGCAATGCGATACTGCTGCCCTACGTTATGGAATACAACCTTCCGGAAGTAGAGTATAAATACGCTAGGATAGCCCGTGCCATGGGGGTGGAGCACGGCGATGACCGGCTGGCGGCTGCTCTCGGCATAAAAAGGATTAAGAAGCTATCCAGAGAGATCGGACTGCCGGGTTTTGACAGCCTTAACGTAAAAGGAGAGGACCTTGAAACACTGGCTGAAATGTCGGCAAAAAATATATCCACCGAAAGCAATCCAAGGATGATAGACAAGAAAGGATACCTGGAGCTGTTTAAAAAAGCTCACAGTGCAAGATAGCTGACCCATAAGGGTAGACTATCAGATATGCAGGTGTTGGCAAGAAAAAATTATACAGTTTTATACATTAGTTATAGTTATATTGCCAGATTTGCCCTGTTTTTATGCATAAAAGCGGGGTGGGTTTGGCAATATTTTCTTAACAGCATAAAAAACCGGCTGTTTTGTGAGATCTAGCCCGCCCGCCGCTACTTAATACTGTAAAGATAAATAAAAATAGCATCATAGAAGAGATGAGTGAGAAAAATGAAAAAAAAAGAAAGTTTGACACAAAAATAAACCGTATAAACACTCGATTTGAATATAATACTAAACAATGGAACAAAAAAAGAGGTATAAATATATGCACGGTAGCAGGCAGAATGGTTAGATAACAAATTTATATATTTATACAACAGATATCGAAATATTAGTTCTTTTGTACAAAGGGCAAATATGTGGCATGACAGAATGAAATTAATAGGAAGTATATAGGAGAAGTATATAAAAGGGAGGTTTTTACAATGGCAAGAAAATTGAATGAGCGCGATATTAAGAACATATTGTACGGGGCTACCTTTTTAGGCTCCGGAGGAGGAGGAACCCTAAAAGACGGACTGCGACTTTTATCTGATGTGGCATCGAAGAAAACAATAGAACTTGAGTTAATCAATACCAGCGAAATAGGTAGTAACGAGTATGCTGTTATGGTAGCTGGCATCGGGGCACCTAAGGCGATGGAAGAGAGCAATTTCGGACCGGAGGCAGGGTATGCATTCGAAGCAATGCAGAAAATAGCTTTTTTCTCCGGGAAAGAACTAAAATACTTAATGGCCGGAGAGCTTGGTGGTTTCAATACAATGGTTCCAATGTATCTTTCAATCTTGAAGGACATACCCTTTGTTGACGGAGATGGTAATGGTCGTGCAGTCCCTGAACTCAGCACGGGATTGTATCCAATATATGATATTCCTCCTACTCCTCTGACGCTTGCAGGAGGGAATGGGGATACTGTTATTGCATTTCTAAAGGATCCAAAGGATCATAAGGCTGCCGAAAACATTGCACGCCATATATCTATGGCCTATGGCATGTCTGCTGCATTCTGTACTTGGGTTGTAGACAAGCATGATATTGTTGATAAGCTGGCTCCGGAATCCATAACAAGATCGCAAAGGATAGGCGAAGCAATCAGCAGTGCAAGCAAAGGGAATAAGGATGCTCTTCTACAAAAGTTAAATAAGGAAGTTGAATGCAAAGAGATCTGTATAGGCAAGATTCGCGAGATAGAAATAAGAACCGAAGAAGGTTTTGATTTCGGTACTACGATCATAAGTGGAGCTGGAAAACATGAAGGTACGGAGTTCTATATCGACTTTAAGAACGAGAACATGTTAGTACGCGATGACAGAGGGAATACTTTGGTAACAGTACCTGATTTGATTTGCATGCTGGATTTGAAAACTATGGAGCCTTTGACAAACGCAAGTACCGAAAAAGGAATGGAAATTGGTTTATACGGGGTACCTGCTCCTGAAAACTGGTGGAAAGATGAAGGCGGCTTCAATTGTTGGAAACATATACTTGAGAAGATTGGATATACAGCAGGTCCAGTAAGAGTATAGCATAATGTTATTATATAGGGCATGCATAATACATTATATGGATATTACAGAAAATAAAACCATGATAATTTGTAAAAAACGACAAGCAAGCGAAGAATTTTTAGATAACTGAACGAAGGTAAAGCATAGCCTGTGACTAAGCATTACTATGACTAAATATGATATGAAAGGAGATGGAAGATTTAATGTCAAAAGTAATAACTACAGTGCAAGAAGTTGAGGATCTTGTTAGGGGCGTTACATTTTTCGGTACAGGAGGTGGAGGAGAACCTGAAAAGGGACTTAAGTTTTTAAAAGGAGCCCTTAAGGATGTAGGCAAGATTGAACTTGTTGACGTAGAAGAGCTCGATGACAATGCAACGGTATGCACATGTTTTTACATGGGATCAATTGCACCGCACACGCCTGAAGTTAAAGAAAGAATGAAGAAGTTAGGCTTAACTAAGATAACGTATGACAGGGTTCTTCCGGAAGCGGTAAAAGCTCTTGAAAGGCATCTGGGCAAAAAAATAGACGCGATTGTTCCTGTAGAGCTTGGGGGTATTAATACACCAGCACCGATAGATGCCGCTGCAAGGCTTGGGAAAAAAGTAGTAGATGGAGATTATGCAGGCAGGGCGATACCAGAGATTGTTCAAACTACTCCGTCATTGAACAACAAAACGTTAGACCCAATGACCAGTGTGGACGAATGGGGAAATATTGCATTTGTTGAAAAAGTAAGAAATCATGCCTGTGCAGAGGCTATGGGAAAAGCAATAAGTACCGTGGCATTCGGTTTGGTCGGCCAAACTGCTTTTGTGATGACTGGCAAGGATTTGAAAGAGATACTCGTAAGGGGTACTGTAACTGAAAGCATGGAAGCTGGAAAGGTTCTCAGGGAAGCTAGAGAAGCCGGCAAAGACCCCGCCGAAGAAGTTGCTAAGCTGCTTAATGGTTGGGTACTTTTTAAGGGTAAGGTAGTGGATAAGGATTGGGAGGATAAAGAAGGTTATTTCTGGGGTACACACACTATTAGTGGTGTAGATAAATTTGCAGGACAAGAGTTTAAGATTTGGTTCAAGAACGAAAACCATATTTCTTGGCTGAATAACGAAGTATATGTAACAAGCCCTGATATTATTCAGGTTATTGATTCAAAGACTGGTGAACCAATAACTAACCCTGCTTTGGCTGAAGGAGATGAGGTTTCGGTTGTTGGTGTTAAGAAGAGAAAAGCTTTTGCAACACAGGCAGGGATTGATAGGGTAGGACCAACCCATTATGGGTTTAATATCAAACATAAACCTATAGAAGAGGTAATGAAGTAAATAATATGGCATACTAGCGGAGCATCAGTATCTGCACGGAACAATATGATATGCTTCCAAGGTTATCAGATTCCAGACAGTACTTTCTATTATAGTGTCCGGCTAACAGAATGATTAGCAGTACGAAATATTTATTTCTCAAATGTGCCTGGGAGCATATCATATTAAGAAAAAACGGTAGAAAAGGAGGAGAAAAATGGACAAAGAAAATATGCCTCAAAATGGAGTACAAAAGGATATGTTTGGCGACTTCGCAAATGTAAAAGTGCCTGAAGACAAAACTAAGTCTTTCTATGGAATGTTCTTGGTTTTCACAGGTGTTCTGGTAAGTATTGCAGTACTATACGGTGGTGCGGGTCTTGGGAATGGACTATCCGCTAAAGATATTCTAATAGCTTCAGTAACCGGTTCAGTAATTCTGGGTATAGTAGGTGCCTTGACTGCAGTAATAGGTGCCAATACAAGGACATCGACCTATCTGTTACTTCGTTATCCGTTTGGTAGAGGGGGTTCAAAGCTGGCAGGGGCAGCGGTTAGCGGTATAGGCTGTGGTATTGGATGGTTTTTTATCCAGGCATACCTTTTTGGTACAGTATTTGAAACAATCAGCATGGAAGTGTTCGGAGAGGTTTACTGGATTGCAAGCGCTCCGGTAGCCGCATTCTGGGGAGCGTGTTTGATGAGTCTGACAGCATACTTTGGATATAAAGGATTGGCTTTTTTAAGCTACTTAGCAGTTCCGTTATTCATGATACTTCTTCTGGCTGGTACTTACGCAGCTGTTACAGAAGCAGGTGGCTTTAACCAGGCTGTATCAGCCGCGCCTGAAGCATCGATAACTATGTCAGCTGCGATTACTTCTGTTATTGGTATGTACGTTGCAGGTGCGACTATTACACCCGATATATCCAGATATGCTAAAAGCCCGAAAGCTGGCGCAGCGGCATGGTTTTTACAGGTTGTCGTGCTGCAGCCCGTATTAATGCTTTGCGCAGGCCTATTGACCTTATTGACTCCTATGGGCGATATTGCACAAGCGATGGCCTTCCTGGGCATGGGCTTGGGGGCACTGGCACTAATTATTTTTGGACAGTGGACAACGAACGATAATAACCTGTACAATGGATCACTGGCCTTTGCTAATACGGTAAGAATTAGCAAGAAAAAGATAACGCTTATAATGGGCGGCATTGGTGCAGTACTGGCTTCATTGACTGCCGCTGGGGTTTTCGGCGCAGATCCGTTTATGGAATTTTTAAATCAGCTTGGAAGGTTCCTACCCCCCATTGCTGGTATTTTAATAGCTGATTACTACATCTTCCGACCTTATGTATTAGGGATTAAGGATCCGAAAAAGCGTTATGTGTTCGGAGAAGGAACAGAATATTCTCAGTGGAACTGGGTAGGGATAATATCTTGGGTTGCAGGTACCATAGCATCGCCTTATCTGCCGGGAGCTGTTGGATTTAACTCGATAGCCATAGCCTTCGTTGTATATCTTGTTTTAGCAACATTGGCGGAGAAAGCAAATATCAAATACGAGCAGGGAAGCTATATAGAAACATCTGACGGTTTTTAGACACATGTCAATAAGTGGATATAATGATTTTCGGATGTTGAATAAATGTTTTGAAGGGAGGATTACAAATGAGCCAAAATAATAATTCCAATTCGGAACTTAAAGATTTGATGTGGTATAAGAAATATGTTCCACTGTATTCAATAATACTGGGTGTTTTAGCTATAGTAGTGAGTTTTTTTGTTGATCTGCCGAGGACAAGAGGGTTATATATAGGTATAGCATTAGGACCAATAGTCGTGTCATTGATTGCATATTTGAGGTATGGATTTGAAAGTTCAAATAATGCATTAGGTCTTGCAAAAGTTATAGTTGAAACGGCTTGGATGCCATTAAGCTTCGGAGTGGGATATTTCGTTATGGCACCGTCGACCTATTATGCAGCACCGGGCGGGACATTAGCAATAGTACTAATTATTGCACTGCTCATGGTAATACTTGGTTTGAGAACTCTGATAGCACTAAGCAAGAAAGGGTATGAGCTTACTCCTTAGTTATCCTCTTAATTCTTATACTAGTATGAACATGTTCTTCGGGACATGTTCATACTAGTATATAAGGTATGAATACAACTTATAGAGAAGAGGCTGGAAAATGAAGCGCATAAAAGTAATTTTACCTGTAAGCACAAAATTGTTTAACGAAATTGTAGAAAAAGAACTGGAAAATTTCTCGTTGGATACGAGGATTTCATTTGATATAGAATCTTTACCAAAGGGACCGGCTTCTATTGAATGTGAATATGACGTTGCTGTGGCAGCTCCGTATATAATCGAAGTGGCAGAGAAGGCAGAGA
Organism: uncultured Clostridium sp.; assembly: GCA_964529035.1. Taxonomy (GTDB): domain Bacteria; phylum Bacillota; class Clostridia; order Ch29; family Ch29; genus CAZGUG01. Next base: position 22,160 of record CAZGUG010000004.1, on the reverse strand, counting down.
AGGACGGATTTGACGGTGTAGTTATATATTGTTTTGATGATCCTGCAGTAAACGCATGTAAGGAGAGGCTAAATATTCCGGTTATAGGTGCAGGACAAGCAGGAGTGTTATATGGAAATCTCCTAGGGAAAAGCTACAGCGTTCTTATGACAGTTGAGAACGCGCTTATGGTTACCCGGGAAATGATTGAAACAAACAAGCTGAGTTCTGGCCTGGCATCTATTAGGGTTACTAATATACCTGTAGTAGAGCTTGGGCAGGATGATAGCTTATTCGATACCCTATTAAAAACAGCAAAAGAGGCAATTGAGAATGATAATGCTGAAGTACTGGTGCTTGGTTGTACAGGGATGATGGGGATTGCCGAAAGGTTGCAATCGGAGATCAGTAATATGATGGGCAGATATATACCGGTTGTTAGCCCGGGGGCTGCTGCATTACATCTTATGCAAACGATGATATTGCTTGGCTATAAACAAAGTAAATTGAGTTTTATGATGCCACCCGAGAAGGAAAGGAGAAAGTAGAAATGGCAAACGATTTAATGAGCATTATTAAAAAAAGGCGCAGTGTTAGAGACTATGAACCTAAAAAGGTATCGAAAGAACTGCTGATGGAATTGATCGAGGCTGCTATTTGGGCGCCAACAGGAAGCAATATACAACCGTGGTATTATATTATCGTTAAAAATGAAGGCGTACTTGAAAAAATTAAAGCATTTAGCCCCGGATTATTGGGCGATCCCGTCAATTTGATAGTAGTCTGTACGGATAGGAAAAGAGCTTTTGAAAGAGCCAGTATATTGGGAAGAGATGAACTATGCTTAATGGACATATCTATGGCTGCCCAGAACATAATGTTATTAGCAACCGAAAAAGGACTGGGCACATGTGCTGTCAGGTCCTTCAATAAGAATGCGGTCAGTAAAATATTGAAACTTCCTGAACATATTTCACCGGACTTAATTGTAAGCGTTGGTTATTTCAATAAAACCATTAATACTCCAAAGCGAAAGAGTGTAAAGGAGGTATCCTTCTTTGATCGATGGGAGGGGGGCGAACAGTAATGGATAGAAAAGATTTTGTGAAAATATTGACATATATAGTAACTAGTGCAAGAGGATGTGTTGAAGAACCCAAAATATATGGTCCGTTTCGTTTGATGGATACCGCTAGCAAAATGTACTATATGTTGAAAGATAATGGGCTGATCGATGACGAAGAGATTGAGAAGATAATAAACAATATAGATGAAAAGAAATTCAGTTGTATGACTGATGAGCAGGAGTTTATTTCTATGATGGATGAAATCATAGAAGATTTGGTAGTTGTGATGGAGCAGGATAAAGAATAAATATTAAAGGAGTGTGTGGCAATGAGAAAATTGAATTATCAAAACATGGTTGACATAGTAAACGGTGCTGGACTTTTGGGTGCCGGCGGCGGAGGTTCAATTAAGTCCGGTCTTAAGCTGGTGGACGAGATCGCCGATTTAAACGTCGAGCCGACCTTGGTTAATATAAACGAGGTGGACGATAACAAAAAAATTGCTATGGTTGCTGGTATGGGAGCACCTAAGAAATTACTTGAAAGCGGTTTTAATAAAGAAGGGATCAATGCCTTGGAGCTGTTTGAAAAAACAATAGGCCACAAGTTGGATTATTTGATACCGGTAGAAACCGGAGCATTCAATACAGTTGTTCCCATATATACCGGTGCGGTTAAAGGTTTGCCAATAGTAGATGCGGATGGTGCAGGAAGGGCTGTTCCTGAACTTGAGATGTTGATGTTCCATTTCAATGATATTTTGCCCTCTCCATTTGCAATAGCTGATAAAGAAAAGAATGCGGCCGTGGTTTATACTGAAAACTCGTACGATTGTGAGAATATAGCACGAAATGTAATTGCTGCATTAGGAATGAGTGGGGGTGTAGCTTCCTACGAAATGGACGGAAAGGAATGTAAAAACGGTATGATCCCGGATACGGTTACTATAGCCGAAGGTGTTGGCGCAACCATCAGGGAAGCGAAGAAAAACGGTAAAGACTTCATAAAACCACTGATAGAACAATTTAAGGGTTATGAGCTATTACAGGGTAAAATCATCGATATGACGATAGAAACCAGGGAAGGTTTTGATTTTGGACGCTATACAATAGAAGGCACAGGAAGCTATAAAGGAAGTACCCTTATCGTTGATTACAAGAACGAGAACATGCTTGCAAAGAAAGAGGATAAGATAGTAGCCATGGTTCCGGACCTAATATGTACCATCTCGTTGGACGGTCAGCCTCTTACAAACGCCGATCTGGAAACCGGACTAGAAATAGCCGTATTAGGTTTTCCATGTCACAGTAAGTGGAGAAAAGTCAATGGCTATAAAGTGTTCAAGCATGTTATGGAGAAATTAGGTTACGATGGGGATTATAAAACTATTGAAGATTTGAATAAATAGTTAAAAAAAGTGAGAAAACGAGGTGATTGTACATGAATAGTATCTACGATAAGTTGGAACCGGCACAGGTATTGAATTTTTTCAAAGAGATTTCGAATATACCGAGATGCTCAGGCAATGAAAAGGCAATTAGCGATTATCTTGTAGATTTCGCAGAAAAAAGAAACCTTGAAGTCGAGCAGGATAAGGCCCTAAACGTATTGATTAAAAAACCTGCATATCCTGGCTATGAGAATGCACCAACTGTAATAATACAGGGACATATGGATATGGTTTGCGACAAGAACAAAGGTACTGATCATGATTTCGAAAAGGATCCGATCGAATTTGTTATCAAGGACGATATGATTTATGCCAAGGGCACTACACTTGGTGCAGATAACGGTATTGCTGTTGCATATGCCCTTACATTATTGGATTCAAAGGACATACCTCATCCTCCTATAAGGGTATTAATTACAGTAGAAGAAGAGGTGGGCCTTAATGGCGCTAAAGCATTAAACCCGAAATTTCTTGAGGGAGATATGCTGATTAATATCGATTCAGAAGAAGAAGGAAAGTTATTGGCAAGCTGCGCTGGGGGTATAACTGCCAAGCATTGCCTGCAAGTGGTGTGGGAAGCCGCGATGGCGGATATGATCTGCTATCGGGTAAGCATAGGCGGGCTTAAAGGGGGCCACTCAGGCGTAGAGATTGATAAATACAGGGGGAATTCCAACAAACTAATGGGCAGGGTGCTAAACAGTCTCACAGATGAAATAGAGTTTAGCATAAAGGAGATAAATGGCGGTTTTAAAATGAACGCGATACCCAGAGAGACTGATGTTGTGATTCTAACCTATTCTGGGGACGAGGATAAATTAGTAGCCAAAATAGATGAATGGGATAGGACATTCAAAAACGAATTGAAGGTTTCAGACCCTGATGTATTCGTTGTAGCAGATAAAGCAGATGTTGATGCTGGAAAAGTATTCTCGGATGATACTAAAAAAAAGGTTATAGAATTGTTGGTATTAATTCCCGATGGTGTTCAGTCAATGAGTATGGATATCGAAGGACTGGTAGAGAGCTCCACCAATCTGGGTGTGGTCAAAACATCGGAAAACGAAGTAACATTTGAAAGCGGGATAAGAAGCAGCATAAGAAGCCTTAAACAGAAAATACTAAATCAGAATAAACTAATTGCAGACGTTTTGGAGGTTGAACTATTAACGGATGGTGAATACCCCGAATGGGAATTCAATCCGGATTCCAAGTTAAGAGTTATCTTCGAGAAGGTCTACAAAAAAATGTATAACGATGGGCCTGAAGTAATAGCTGTTCATGGAGGATTGGAGTGTGGAATATTCAAAGAAAAGAACCCGAATCTGGATATGGTATCCTTTGGTCCCGATATGTATGATGTACATAGTCCCAATGAACATGTTAGCATATCGTCTATAAACAGGATGTGGGAATACCTACTTGCAGTGCTGAAGGAGATTAGATAGATTATCGAATTAAATAAGTAACAATAAACGTTGATATAAAAGTTCAAAACAGGGTTTCCCCAATTTGACGGCTGTTATCTTAGATGAAAAGCCAAAGGCGACTGCAGGCGGGAAACCCTGTTTTTGTCTCTCTTCCTCTCTGGGTCATTTTTATTTGCTAGTTAGAATTGACGGCAATACTAAATTTCATATATGATAGGATAAAATCCTGTCATATATGAATAATATACAAATTTCACATATACCAATCCCGGTTATATAAACGGACTTGGGTTATGCATAAGGTACTTCTTTTTTAATCGACGTGAACACAGTATAATACATTACAAGCAAAGACCTAGGACTATCTTGGGGTCGGCATTTTTCAATGTATCCTAAGGGTGAGGAGAATAGAAATGCTTGCGAAGGGTATAGATATTAAAAGATTAATTTTGGGAATTATCTTTATCAAGGAGATTAGCTTTGCTGCGTTGACTAAAAAAGAAATAGGGGCGATTTGAATGGCTTTGAGTGTAAACGATGCAATAAAGAGGGGTTATTTTGCTGGATGTGTGCTTTTGGGTGGAGAAAATGGTCTGGAGCGTAAAATAAAAATCGTAAGCGTTGTAGAGATCCCTGATGCATATCTGTGGTGTAAGGGCGGCGAGCTATTATTAACGGCGCTATATAGTCTTAAAGATGACGAAAAAGCACAAATAAACATGTTGGAAAATATGAATAAGGGTGGCGCTGCAGGGATAATATTATTTAATTATAATTCATATCTTAACAATATTTCGAAAAAGTTTATTAGCAAGGCCGATGAACTCAAGTTTCCTATGTTTAAGGCTCCCGGAGATTTAACTTACGGAGAGATAATAAAGCCCATAATGGAAGATTTAACTCTTGATAAATATAAAAAAAACATGTCATCGTTTTTTAATGATATTATTGATAGCAACATTAGCAAACAACATAGTCTGGAAAACCTCATAAAAGTATTGGCACAGAAACTCAACTCTTCTATTGCCATAATCGATCATGATTTTAGTATTATAGAAACGTGTATACGTGATGACCTTGTGTTGAGTTTTAAAAACGGTTTGATCGAAAGGTGTTTAGATTATTACAAACAAAAAAGCTTTGTAGCGTTGAAGGATGATACTTTACTATTAGACATAGATGATGAAAACTTAGTAGCCCTTATATCCTGCATAAAAGATTCCAGAGGAAAGATAATAGGCTATTTATTAAATGTATCAGTAACAAAACAAATACTTAATGAGACAAACCTATATTTAATCAGCATGTCATTGGTAATATGCGGTATACAATTACAAAACTATATAAAAATCAAAGAAATAAAAAGAAGATATGAAAAGAGTTTTATTACAAACTTGTTAAAGGGAAAATTCGAATCAGGCAATGAAATTATAGAAAGAGGAAAGCTTGTAAACCTAGATATGCATAATAGATATCTAATAATTGTGATAAAAACTTTTAACAGTAATGGTTTCAGCAAGGCTTTGTTCGATCAGTTGTATAAAAGCATTAAACACAATAATCTTAAAAATATCCTCGTGCAGCGGACTAATGAAATCATAGTGATTCCCTATGTTTATAGTTATGACGAAAATGTCCTGGAAAGTAAGATAGAAGAGATAGAACACGATTTAATTAAAGATATTGATAAACAGGAATCAAGTAATCTCATTATAGGTGTGGGCAAGCACTATTCTGACTTAAAGTCGCTCTATAATAGCTACAATGAAGCGAATAAGGTTATTAGATGGGGTACAATGCTTCACTCAAAGTTTAGTTATACTCTACCAACGCCTGTATTACATTATAAAGATATTGAATACATCTCAATTATAGAGCACATACATGAAAATGCTACATTAAGGGCTTATAGCGATAAGCTGTTGAAGCCAATAATTGAGTATGACAGTTATCATAGTATAGATTTATTAAAAACGATGCTAATACATTTTTTTGAAGGATTAGATGTCAATAAAACTGCTAACAGGCTCTATATACACAAAAACACCGTAAACTACAGGCTGCTTAAGATAAAAGATTTACTTGGAACGGACCCGTTCCAGGAAGGAAACCTTGTGAAATTTTGTTTGGCTGTAATGCTGCAGATTTTTGGGTAAATATGATATACATACCGAAAGAACCGGGGTTTCATGAACTGCCCCGGTTCTCATAATTAATACCGGTAATCCGTCAAACGGGCCAAGGAACCGTAGTCCCCCGCCGCGCTTAAAGGCTGCCCTTGAGGCCAATTTCCTCCGCCACCTTCTGCATACCCTTTATGGTTTCGGCCATTACCTCGGTGAGGTCCATACCCAGCATATCCACGCCCTTTTGGATTATATCCCTGTCAACACCGGCGGCAAAATTCCGGTCCTTCCATTTTTTCTTTACCGATTTCGGTTTAAGGTCCAGTATGCTTTTACTGGGGCGCATAAGGGCGGTGGCATTGATAAGCCCGGTCAGCTCATCTATCGCATACAGCACCTTTTCCATTCTCTCCTTCGGTTCGACGTCGCTGCAAATGCCCCATCCGTGGCTCTGTATCGCCCTTATGTAGTCCTCCGGCCAGTTTCTTTCGGTTAGTATTTCCCTAACCTTCTGACAGTGCTCTTCAGGGTACATTTCATAGTCCAGGTCATGCACCAGCCCGACTATTCGCCACTTATCAACGTCACTCTCGTTGAAAAGCTCTGCGAAATGTACCATCACTGCTTCAACCGCCAGCGCGTGACGGATAAGGTTCTGGCTTTTATTGAATTCGGTCAGCAGTTTATACGCCTCCGCCCGGTTTGGAACTTTAGTTTGCATCAGAAAACCTCCTTAATTGATAGAAACACGTTTAATGCCTTGTCCTGCTAGTACATATTTTAATGAAGGCGGTGCCTTAAGTCAAGGGCACCCTTACCCGGTCCCGGTATAATTAAAGGTAATAGACTTGAAATCCTCTGGGAATAATATTATAATTTTATATAATAAAACTATATTTCATAACGCAAAACAAATCATTCAGGGGTGTGGTTATGACGAACAGAGTGCAGGCACTGGACAGAGCGCTGGATATACTTGAGACTCTGGCGGTTGAGGGCAGGGGAATGGGAGTGACCCAGCTGAGCGAAAGGGTGGGGCTTCACAAAAGCACAGTGCACAGGTTGCTTTCAACCTTTGCGGAGTGGGGCTATGTGGAGAAGAACCCGCAGGACAACAAGTACAAATTGGGCCTTAAGGTCATTGACCTGGGCAGCATTTTTTTAAACAATATTGAGCTTAAGACCGAAGCGCTGCCGTACCTTAATGAACTGAAGGAGAAAAGCCGGCAGCCGGTGCACCTGGCAAGGCTGGAAGACGGACTGGTGGTATATATAGAAAAGGTCGACGTTATAAACAGTATAAGGATGTATTCGCAGATAGGACGCAGGGTTCCTGCCCACTCTACTGCCCTCGGCAAGGCAATGATGGCATACAAAAGTGTCGACGAGGCGGAAGACATAATTCGAAAAAGGGGTATGACTGCGGTAACCTCCAATACCATAACCGATAAACAGACACTGATGGAAGAACTGAGAGTTATAAAAGAAAGAGGCTATGCACTGGACGACGAAGAAAACGAGAAGGGTATAAGATGCCTGGCAGCACCTATCATGGATTACAGGTGCAAAGTCATAGCAGCGGTGAGTACTTCGGGTACCTTGGATGTGTTTACATACGAGAGGCTCGATGAACTGAAATCAAGCGTTATGGATACGGCGCACAGAATATCAATGAGACTGGGTTATAAAAAATAGGATAAGTCTTGTTCCACCGGCATAATGTATAGTGAAAACCCATAAGGTAAAATCAGGCACTATTGGTAAAACGGAGTTTCATAATACAAAACAATCAAGGGGGGGGTTGACTTTGGAGAAGTTCAAAGTATTAGACAGAATTGCGCAAAGGGGTATAGTAGCGGTAATCAGGGCGGAAAGCGCAGACAAGGCCCAGCGTATTACCGAAGCCTGTCTTAAGGGAGGAATTGACTGTATAGAGATTACCTTCACCGTGCCCGGGGCGCACCGGGTGATTGAAGACCTGGCGGACAGGCTCAGGGATAAGGATGTACTGTTGGGTGCAGGCACGGTATTGGATGCCGAGACTGCCAGGATGGCAATCCTTTCGGGAGCAGGTTATATAGTAAGCCCCGCCCTGGATATCGAAACCGTTAAACTCTGCAACAGGTATCAGGTACCCTGCATGCCGGGTGCGATGACGGTAAGGGAAGTCATTATGGCAATGGAAGCCGGCGCGGATATAATAAAAGTTTTCCCGGGAAGCGTATTTGGCCCGGAGATAATAAAGGCAATCAGGGGCCCACTGCCCCAGGCATCGCTCATGCCAACCGGAGGGGTTAGCATTTCGAATGCTGCTGAATGGTTGAAAGCCGGCAGCATAGCGCTTGGAGTAGGCGGCGCTTTAACCGCCGGTGCGAAAACGGGAGATTATGAAAGTATAACCCGGACGGCCAGGGAATTTGTTGAAATCATCAATAACTTTAGGGGGTGCAAAAATGGCAGATAGGGTGGTATGTTTCGGCGAAATAATGATTAGGCTCTCGACTCCCGGATACAGCAGGTTTGTTCAGGCGGATTCCTTTGACGTGACATATGGCGGCGGAGAGGCCAATGTTGCGGTGTCCCTTGCAAATTACGGACTTGATTCGGTATATGTCACAAAACTGCCGGACAATCCCCTTGGCGATGCGGCGCTCAATCATCTGAGAAGGTTTGGCGTAAGGACAGAGCACATAATAAGGGGTGGAGAAAGGCTGGGCATATACTTTCTGGAGACAGGGGCTTCGCAGAGACCATCCAAGGTGGTGTATGACAGAAGCCATTCGTCCATATCGGAAATCCGGACGGGGGAAATCGACTGGCGCAGAGTATTTGACGGGGCAAGGTGGTTCCATTTTACCGGAATCACGCCGGCCCTCAGCGACAATGCCGCACAGGTAGCCCTTGAAGCTGTTGAGACTGCAAAGGACATGGGGCTTACAGTAAGCTGCGACCTGAATTACAGGAAAAAGCTGTGGAGCACCGAAAAGGCGGGCAGAATCATGAGAGAACTTGTTAAGCACGTTGACATATCGGTAGGCAACGAAGAGGATGCGGAGAAGGTGTTCGGAATAAAGGCTCAAAGTACAGATATAACTTCAGGAAAGCTCAACAGGGAAGGATACAGGGAAGTAGCAAAACGGCTTGCTGATGAATTCGGGCTTAAGATGGCTGCCATAACCCTGAGGGAAAGCTATTCCGCCAGCGATAACGGCTGGTCGGTTATGCTGTATGACGGCAGCGATTTTTACATTTCAAAAAAATATAAAGTTCATATTGTCGACAGGGTTGGAGGAGGAGATTCCTTCGCCGGCGGCCTTATCTATTCGCTTATAAACGGATATGACTGTCAGAAGGCGGTGGAATTTGCCGCTGCGGCGTCCTGTCTCAAGCACACCATTCCGGGAGATTTTAATCACGTGACAACTGCAGAAGTTATGGGCCTTGTGAAAGGAGACGGCTCGGGCAGGGTTCAGAGATAGGGGGTAATTCAATTGTTAAGCGACATTACTTCAACAGTTCGTAAGGTTCCACATTCCAGCATAAGAAAAATGTTTAACACTGCCAGTGGCATGGAAGATGTTATAAACTTCGGCATAGGTGAGCCGGATTTTGATACCCCGGCGCGTATTGTCGAGGCAGCCAAAAAAGCCATGGACGACGGGTTTACACATTATACCGCAAACGCGGGGCTGATTGAGTTAAGGCAGGCTGTTGCAGCCAAGCTTAGGACCGACAACGACATAGAAGTGTGCCCTTCCACCGATATAATAGTGACCAGCGGCGGCATGGGTGCACTGGTACTGGCGGTACTTGCCCTTGCCGAAAAGGGGGACGAGGTTCTGCTGCCCGATCCAAGCTGGTGCAACTATACTTCCCATATAATACTGGCCGGTGCAAAGCCTGTTTTTGTACCGGTAAGGGAACAAAACGGTTTTATGCTAACCGTCGCCGATATCGAGGAAAAGGTAACCGAAAGGACAAAACTGCTTGTTATGAACTCTCCGGCCAATCCCACCGGGGCGGTGATAAGCTCTGACGAAATGATAAGGATAGCAGGGCTGGTTGAAAAGTACGGATTGTACGTGATAACCGACGAGGTATATGAAAAGTTTGTCTACGACGGTGCACGGCATATAAGCCTCGCTTCGTTTAAAGAGATAAGGGACAGGGTTATTACTATAAACAGTTTTTCCAAGTCCTACGCCATGACAGGATGGCGTATTGGGTTTGCAGCGGGGAACAAAGATATTATAGGCCAGATGACAAAGCTGCAGGAGCATGTGGTCGCCTGCGTGAGCACAATATCCCAGAAGGCCGCGCTGGAAGCCCTGACGGGTCCGCAGCATGACCTGGACGCCATGCTGGAAAGCTACCGCAGGCGAAGGCAGGTACTGCTGGAGTGTCTCGATGATATTGACGGGATAAGGTTCAACAAACCGAAAGGCAGCTTTTACGTATTTGCCAATATCAAAGCCTTTGGTAAACCCAGTGAGGAATTTGCCCTGGACCTGCTTAAAACCAAGGGTGTATGCCTGATACCCGGCACCGCCTTTGGCGAGCGGGGCGAGGGTTATGTAAGGATATCCTATGCCACCTCCGAAGCCAATATACTGGAAGGCATGGGGCGATTGAAGGATTACGCTGCAATGTTTAAAGGATAACTTGCCGGAGGAGGGATACATTTGAAGGTTGACCTGCTTGACGACAGATTATGTGAAAGCATATTTCTGCTGCAGCCCAGCAGACCCATATTGTGTACTACAAAAAATCAGGACGGGACAGACCATGTGGCACCCTTCAGCTGGATAAACCCGGTTTCGCATCAACCCCCGAGGGTGGCGCTGGCTCTTTTAAACAGTCCCAAAAAACAGCACAGCCTTGAGAACATAGAAAGAACCGGGGAATTTGTTGTGAACATACCTTCGCTGGAAATAGCCGACCGGTTGGTGGGGTGTTCGTTCAAGACTAAGTTAGGTGAAAACAAATTTGACAGGTCGGAGTTTAAAAGGCTTGAATCGGTAAAGGTGAAGCCGCCCGGCATAGCGGAATGTAAAGCCAATCTGGAGTGTAAGCTGTACTCAACCATGGATGCGGGGGACCATACACTGCTGGTGGCGGATGTGGTGCATGCTAGGTATGACGACGATGTATACAGCGCCAACCTGCTAATTAACCTGGACAAGTTCCGGCCTGTTATCCACGTGTTAAACTATAACCTGGAAAATTCACAGATACATGTATTCTTAAACCCGGTGGGCTCTCATGTAACCGAGGTGGCCTATCCTGGTAAGGGTAAGGGAACCGGCGGCTCACGGCCGGCCGGGAACAATGATGATAAAAATACAGAGTAAAGGGGTGCAGTTATGGCTGTTTTTGAATTTGAAAAAGAAGACATTGATGCGCTGATTACCGGCCTTGCCATCCTGGGAACAGGCGGAGGCGGTGATCCGGTACGAGGGAAAGAGGTGCTGGAAAATGTATTTGCTGAAGGAAGAAAGCTGCTTATAGCAGACCCGCAGGACGTGCCCGACGATGCACTTGTCTGCAGCGGGGGAATAATGGGTTCGGTAAAGGCCCTGGAGAAGGTGTACTCGGAAGGAAACACCGATGTCCTGGAAGAGGGTATGGTGTTGGAGGCTGCCTTCAAGGGAATGGAAGACATGATGGGTAAAAAGCTTGACTATGTTATACCTTTTGAAGCCGGCGGAATAAACACACCTATCATAATGTCGCTGGCAGCACGGCTGGGGATACCTGTGATTAACGGTGACGCCCTTGGACGGTCTGCACCCGAGACACAGATGACAAGCTTCATAGGCCATGGTGTATCACTGTATCCTATGCCGCTGGTGGACGGATACGGCAACACCGTAGTTGTCAAAAAGGCGGTAAACACCACATATGCCGACGAGATGGGCAGAATTGTGGTTACCAGGGGCGGCGGCTTCGGCGGTAATTCCCATTACCCGATGACCGGGAAACAGCTTAAGGACAGCTGCGTACCCGGATGTATAACAAAGTCAATAGAGATAGGCAAAGCCATAATTACAGCCAGGCAGGAAGGAAAGGATCCGGTTAAGGCCTTTATGGATACTACCGGAGGATTTGAGCTTTTCAAAGGAATTGTGGGGGAGGTGAAAGGTGAAGACAAAGGCGGTTTTTATCTTACAAGGATTAAGGTTGAAGGAGAAGGGCAGTACAAGGGAAGCGAAGCGGATATAGTGGTCAAGAACGAGTACATGGCGGTCTGGAAAGACGGCAGCATAAAGGCCGTATTCCCAGATTTGGTTTGCATCCTATATTCGGACAGCGGGCAAGGGGTAATGAGTATAGACATGAAACCCGGGCTTGAGATAACCATGGTGGGTATTGAGTGCCACAAAAGACTGAGGGAGACCATGGAGACAGCTGTGGGCAAGGAAGCACTCGGAGGAAACAGATACGGGTATCCGAACCTGGAGTATGTACCTATAGAAAAGCTGAATGGTTAACTTCTATATATATGTTAATAAAAAAAGGAGGTCATTTGAATGAAAAGAATTTTGGCATTAACACTTTCTGTATTGATGATTATCGGAGTAATGGCTGGATGCAGCAGTGGAGGCGGCCAGGAAACAGCAGGCCAGGAAGATGAAAAGTTCGTTGTGGCAATTAACAACTTCGGGCAGGCTAACTTCTTTGCCAGAATAGGCAGAGATACGATGATGGAGCAGATTGAAAAGAACGGCGGAGAAGTGGTTTCCACGGTAACCGCCGACGAGCCCAGCAGGATTACTGCTATAGAAAACATGATAGCCCAGGGTGTGGATGCAATAATCATCCAGGAAGGCGATATCAACCAGGTTGCTCCGGCTTTGAGAGAAGCCAAGGCAAAGGGTATAATAATCGGTTCGATGGACGCCGGGGATGCAGACTTTGTTGACGTATTCGTTGAATCCGACAATAATCAGCTTGGAACACAGGCAGCCGAGATTTTAATGGAACATATAGGCGGCAAGGGCAAGATTGTTGAAATAATAAACGATGCGGGTTCAATGATTAGGGTCAGGAAGGATGCGATGCATAAAGTGCTTGAGGATAATCCCGACGTGGAAATTATAGCAAGCTTTGTTTATGCTTGGCCCGATTTCTTCCCCGATACACTGTCCAAGATGGAAGCAGTGCTACAGGCAAATCCGAACCCCGGGGACGTTGTTGGCGTATATGCAACCTTTGACGGTGTAGGTGTTGCCGCAGCCCAGGCCATCAGGGAAGCAGGGCTGCAGGAGCATATAGCCGTGGTTGGTATAGACGGGGACCCCGAAGCCTACAAGGAAATGAGGAAAGAGGACAGCCCGTTCATAGCCACAATGGCCCAGGACCCCGAAACCATTGCAAGAACCGTTGTGGATAAGGTATTCGACCTTCTCAACGGTAAGGAGCTTGAAGAAAGGCATATCTATATACCAGGAAATCTTATAACAAAGGATAATATTCCTGCCGACCAGTAAACAGATACATGCGCTCCGGACGGCAGGCGGGGAATACAGACCTGCTGTCCGGAACATTATTTTACACTGTTAGGAGGGGGAAGATGTCACAAACCGAAAGCGATATAAGTCACGAAAATATAATTGAAACGGAAGGGGTAGGCAAAGAGTTCAACGGGGTATGGGTTTTGAAGGATATTGAGTTTGATTTAAAGCCGGGAGAGATTCATTCGCTGGTAGGCGAGAACGGAGCCGGCAAGTCCACCTTTATTAAAATACTGTCGGGAGTCTACAAACCCTCATCCGGCACCTTAAATATAATCGGCCGGCCCACCGACCTCCAGAATGTAAGGCACAGCGAATCGCTGGGCATCAGGACGGTGCACCAGGAAATAAATCTTGTTCCCTTTTTTACTGTCTATGAAAATATTTTTATCGGCTCGGAAAAAAAACAGAAAATCTTAGGTATCGATGTAATGAAGGACAGGGAAATGAAAAGTACAGCAGCAGAGGTTATAAAAAAGCTGGGGGTGGAACTGGATATAAACAGGCCTGCCCATCTGCTTAATGCATCGATGCAGAGAATTGTGGAGATAAGCAAGGTTCTTGTACACAGCCCGAAAGTGATAGTATTCGACGAACCCACCACTTCCCTCGGAGAAGAGGAAAGGGAAAGGCTGCTTGATATAATTAAAAGCCTGAAAAAGACCGGTATAGGGATAATATATATATCCCACAACATTGAAGAGGTCATGAGCATATCCGACCGAATTACCGTTTTCAGGGACGGAAACAAAATCGATACAATGCAGAGGGAAGAAGCAACTCCCGAGAAGATTGTTTCAATGATGATAGGGCACAAGTCCTACAACGAGTATAAAAGGGAAGACTGTTTCAAATGCGATGATGTATACCTTGAAGTGAAAAATCTCAATACCGACGTGCTGAAGGATGTCAGTTTCTCGGTCAACAAGGGCGAAATCCTGGGCATAGCAGGCGTTGTGGGAGCCGGCAAAACCGAGACGGCAAAGGCCGTATTCGGACTGGACAAAATACACAGCGGAGAGGTATATCTTTACGGTAAAAAATTTGTACCGTCGTGCCGGAAAGCCATAAACAACGGGATAGCACTGGTGCCGGAGGAAAGGCAGGATCAGGGGATTATTCCCAACTATTCGGTTATGAAAAATATGACCCTTACCTATATGGACAAGTGGAGCAGAAGAGGGATAATGCAGCGGGATGAAGAGATAAGTGCTGCAAAAGAATATATTGACCTTATGTCAATCAAAACCACCGGTTATTCGCAATTGGTTAAGTTTTTGAGCGGAGGCAACCAGCAGAAGGTAGTACTGTCCAGATGGCTAAACGGGGATTTCAATATAGGGTTGTTTGACGAGCCCACTAAGGGAATAGACGTAAAGGCCAAGGAGGATATATATAACCTTATGAATCATCTGGCCGGGGAAGGGAAGGCCATAGTTGTCTTGTCTTCATATCTGCCCGAATTACTAAGTATAAGCGACAGGATAATTGTTTTGTACGGAGGACGGTTGATTGGAGAGTTTGATCCAAAGGAGCAGAATGCACAGGAAAGGATAATGCATGCTATGTTAGGAGGTAGAGTGGCATGACGGGCAGCAGGCTTGATATAGGTTCAATAGACAAGAAGGAGCTTTTCAGAAAATACGGTACGGTACTGGGTGCCTTACTGATATTTATATTTTTTTCAATAGTGGCCAAAAATTTCTTTACACCAACCAATTTGCTGATGCTGCTGCGGCAGATGAGCATGCTCACAATAGTATCACTGGGCTTTACATTTGTTATGGGTGCCGGGGGATTTGACATGTCGATAGGCAATGCTACCGGCCTTGTCAATATTATCTTTGCCATAGTTCTCCTGGGCACCGGAAGTTTCTGGCTGGCCCTACTGGCGGCGCTTCTGCTGGGGCTTGCAGTAGGGCTGGTAAACGGAGTATTGGTCGCCTATATAGGCCTTCCGGACTTTATCGGAACCTTTGCCGTAGGATCTATCGTATACGGGATAAAGATGCTTATAACGAAAGGTAACCCAATTTCTTTCAACGACACGGTGCCAAGGATTTTTACATTCATAGGTCAGGGTTATGTAGGCCCCATACCCTTTCCGGTTATACTGATGGCCGTATTCGTAGGTATAGCCATATTTGTTCTTAATAAAACCAGCCTGGGGAGAAGGATATATGCAATAGGCGGAAACGCCGTGGCCTCATTGTATGCGGGAATAAATGTAAAGAGATACAGGCTGATTACATTCCTGATATCCGGGCTCAGCGTTGCAATTGTCGCCGTTATACTGACATCGCGCCTTGGTTCCGCACAGCCGCTCGCCGGTGAAGAATTCATGCTGGATACCATTGCGGTTGTTTTCCTAAGCACCACCATGTTCGGCGACGGTGAGCCCACCGGCAGCGGAACCTTTGTGGGGGCCCTGATTATAAGTATGCTGAACAACGGTCTTACCATGCTGGATGTGCCCTATTACTTCCAGTACATTACCAAGGGTACCGTGGTTATATTTGCAGTGGTGCTTTCGGTAATCCTTGGCCAGAAACTCAGAGTCAAATTCTAGTATGTAGGGGGGAATTTTTATGGCTGTTATAAAGCCTGTGGAAATACTGACGGTGGATTTAAGTTCGGGCAAATCTTCCCGGAGCCAAATCAAAGACCCGGAGATTATTAAAAAGTATGTGGGGGGCCGGGGCATAGCACTGCACTATCTGCTGTCCAGTCTCAACCCGGAAATTGACCCCTATGCACCCGAGGCTCCGGTAATATTTGCTCCCGGGGTGCTGACAGGCACCTATGTACCAAGCTCGGGAAGAACCAGCGTATTATTCAAGAGCCCGGCCACCGGCAGAATATTCAAGACAAACGTGGGAGGACATTTCGGTGCCCAGCTGAAGTTTGCGGGATACGACCTGCTGGTGATTAAGGGCAGAGCAGAAAAACCGGTATATGTTTACATTGAGGATGACAATGTTGAGATAAGGGATGCTTCTCACCTGTGGGGCAAGGATGTAAGGGAAACCAACAGGCTGGTAAGGGAAGAAAACGACGACCCGGAGGTACAGACTGCCTGCATAGGCCCCGCCGGCGAGAACGGTGTTGCTTACGCTTCCATCCAAGTTTCCATATACAATGCGGCCGGAAGGGGCGGCGGCGGTGCCGTAATGGGGTCAAAAAACCTCAAGACGGTGGCTGCAAGAGGCACCAGGGGAATCGACGTGGCCGACCCTGAAAAGTTCTCCCAGACCGTTTCACGGTTGTGGGACAAGATGAATAGCGTTTCGGGTGTAAAACCGCTGTCGGATTACGGGACCAGCATAGGCGTTGAATCCACCAATGCTGTCGGTGCCTTCCCGGTCAAAAACTTTCAGCAGGGCAGCATTGACAATATAGAATACCTGACAGGACCTTACCTTGTGAAAGGCGGATTTCTCAAGAGGAAAATATCGTGTTACTCCTGCCCGGTGGCCTGTCACAGGTTTGTTACCCTTGACGAAGGTAAATACAGGGGCACCTATACCGGAGGGCCCGAGTACGAAACACTGTCCGCCCTTGGCGGAGGATGCTTCATTACCGATACGGCAGCGATTATTAAAGGAGGCGAACTCTGCAATATACTGGGCCTTGATACCATATCCACCGGTAACAGCATACAGTGGCTTCTGGAATGCAAACAGCGGGGGATTGTGACAGACCAGGAAGCTTCGGGGCTTGATTTGAGCTGGGGCAACACCGAAACCATGATAGAACTGATTAAAATGATAGCAAAGAGGGAAGGTATAGGAGATTTGCTGGCCAAGGGTTTGAAAGCTGCCTCCGAGGAGCTGGGTAAGGATTCCCATAAATGGGCTATCCAGGCAAGGGGTCTGGAACAGTCCAGGGTTGAGACCAGGTCTGCCTACGGTTATGCTCTTGCCTTTGCAGTGAGCTCAAGGGGTCCTGACCATTTGAATACCGAATGCCTGGCTGAATTTGGCGGAAGCCCGGAAGCAAGACAGCTGATAAAGAGGATAACCGGAAGCGAGGAATACGCATATCCGCATACAACCGAAAAAAGGGCCGAGATTGTCAGGTGGCATGAGGATATATACGGTGCCAGCGATGCGCTGGGAGTTTGCGCATTCCCCACCACTGCCCAGTTCTGGGTGGACGAATGGGACCTGGCGGATTTGTTCGAAAGCTTTACGGGAATCGGAGCTGACGCCTCGGACATTATGGAAGCAGGGCGCAGGATGATTACGCTGGAGAGGTGCTTTAATGCCATGCTGGGTTATACCAGGAAGGACGACATTCTTCCTTACAGGCTGATGAACGAGGTGCAGCACGACGCCATGCATGAGGACGCCGTTAACTCCGAGCAGCTGCTGGATATAATGAAGGACGAGTATTTTGCGCTGCACGAATGGGATATAGAAACCGGCCTGCCCACGAAAGCCACGCTGGATAAGCTGGGCCTCGGAGAGTTTACCGATAAAATAACCGGTTATACAGAGCTGAAGTAAAGGGGGATTTGGAATGAAAATATTTACAGTTGACCCGGAAAAATGCACCGGCTGCCATCAGTGCGAACTGGCCTGTTCCTTCAACAAACACAGGGTGTTTGACCGGCAGCTGTCCAATATAAGAGTGGAAAGCATCGAGGACCTTGCCCTGAACGTTCCGGTAAAGTGTATGCAGTGCGACGACGCCCCCTGTATTGCTTCATGTGTTGCGGGAGCCCTTTATAAGGACCCCGTTACCGGTGCCGTGCTGTGGGACGGGGATAAATGTATAGGATGCAAAGCCTGTGTTATTGCATGTCCCTTCGGCTGCGTATCGGTGATAAAAAAGGGACGGGACACACAGATAGCCATCTGCGACCTGTGTTCGGGAGATCCGGAATGTGTGAAGGTATGCAGGGAAAAGGCGATTAACTATGTGGATGAAACCAGGGTTAACAAGAATAAGAGGGAGAGAACCTTCCGCAAGATATTAAACCAAAAGGACGGGGTGGTCTAGGTGGATAAACTGCGTTATGTGGGAATTAGCTCCAGTCCCAGGCATGCCAATACCGAGATATTGGTTGAAAAAACCCTGGATGCTGCAAAGGTCGAGACCGAGGCCAGAGGCTATGAAGCCGAAACCGTTCTGGTATCGCTGGCCGGCAAAAAAATACAGCCGTGTATTAACTGTGACGGATGTGTAAGAAAGCTTTCGTACTGCATACTAAAAGACGACTGGCTTGAAATAGTAAGTAATATAATTGACCCGGTGCCCAACGGACTGGTACTTGGCTCACCGGTGTATTTCTTCAGTGTCAATTCGGCTATGAGGGCCTTTATGGAAAGATGTACTTCCCTGGTAAAGGGTATATGGCATCCCGAGTTCCCGCATCCGGTGCCGGACTGGTCCAGGACGGCGGCGGGAGCCGTTTCTGTAGGATACGACAGGAACGGCGGCCAGGAGATGGCCCTTTCAAATATGCTGCATTTCCTTTTGCTTAACAGGTTTGCCGCGGTTGCACCGGGGCACGAAGGTGGTTATGTAGGGGCTGCCGGATGGCAGATGGGCATAGAAGGTTCCGATAAAAGTGCGGTGATGAAGGATGAGGAGGGCCTGAAGCAGGCAAATATGCTGGGCGTAAGGATTGCCAGGACTGCAATACTGCTTTCGGGCAGAAACCTTTAATTTACAGGAGTGATGTTTCCTTGGCTTTGGTCAGGTTTATACATCCTTTTTCTAAAGTTACCGGAAAAGGCAGTATAGAGGTGGAAGCACGGGATGTGGGCGATCTGTGCAGACAGCTAATTGAGCGGTTTGGTCCCGGCATGGGATTTCTACTGGACGCAAAGGGAGAGGTATCCAGAGAACTGATTATTCTGGTTAACCGCAGAAATGTTCATACGCTGGCCGGTGCCGATACGCCGCTGCAAAGGGACACTGAAGTGCTAATAATGCCGTATATAACTGGGGGTTGACAGCCATGCACAAACAGATAGTCATTGGTATAAGGAAGGACAGGTGTACCGGATGCAGCCTGTGTCAGCTTGCCTGCTCCTTTGAGAAGGAAGGAAAATTTGCTCCCGGTATATCAAGAATTGAACTTCTTGACGACGATCAAAGGGGCTTTTACCCCACTATGTGCAGAAACTGTATAGAGGCCCCCTGCCTGGACGCCTGCCCGTCGGGGGCAATATCAAAAAGGCAAAAAGACGGATATGTGGTGCTTGACCGGGACAGGTGCATAGGCTGCAACATGTGCATAATGGTGTGTCCCTTTAATGCTATAGGATACGATAAGAACCGTAATTACAAGTGCGATACCTGTGACGGGCTGGAAAAGTGTATAAAAATTTGTCCATACGGAGCGATAGGGTTTGGCAGCGCGGAGAGGCTTAACGCTGCCCGCAGAAGAAGCCTGGCAGCGCAGCTAACCCAAAAAGGCGGAGGAAAAGACGGATGGTAGTGGTTATAATAGGCAGCAGTATAGCATGCAAAAGTGCATTGGAGACCCTTTTGCCGGAACTGTCGGGCGATGACAGGGTAATTATTGTTACAAAGGATTTACATCTGTTTTATTCAAGGGTTATGCTGCCCAACTATATTGCCGGTGAACTGGGACTTGAAGAAATGTACTTTGCTCCGAAAGACCTGCTTGAGGATACCAGGGTAAATGTGATAAACGGTGAAGTAAAATCCCTGGACACCCTTTCCAGGGAAATAAT
>CAZGUG010000004.1:0-1784 GCA_964529035.1 uncultured Clostridium sp. | reverse complement strand
GATATATTGGTCTCCAATGGAATTGACGTCAGGTTTAATGTCAGTATTGCTGCCTTTGAGGGCGGCGGCTGTGGGGTTCACAACATTGTTTTGCAGGATGGCAGCAGTATCAGGACCGACATGGTTATAATAGGTAAGGGTGTAAGGCCGAATATGGGGCTGGTGGAGAATACACCCGTTAGGACCGACAGGGGGATATTGGTTAATCCACGGATGCAGACGTCTGTAGAGAATGTGTATGCAGCCGGGGACGTAGTCCAGGTTTACGGCTGCGGCGATGAAGGAAGCGGGTTGTTCACCCTTTGGCCGGATGCCGCCCTGCAGGGCAGGATAGCTGCGGCCAATATGCTTGGGGCGGATAAAAGATATCCCGGCGGTATGGGTATGAATTCGGCTGTGTTTTACGGGATCCCCTTTATAATACTGGGGGATGTCAGGGAAAGAGGTACAAAGGACTGCGAAGTATACGAGAGGTTTGATCGCGACAGGAAGGTGTTCAGAAAGGTGGTTGTAAAGGACGGCAGGCTGACCGGAGCGGTATTTGCCGGCGATATCAACTATGCCGGTATGGTATACTGGGATATGAGGTCGGGAAGGAAGGTCGAGTCGCCTGAAAAGTATCTTACCAGTAAAGGATTGAATGAACTGTTTAGCGGCAGGGAAAAGTTTTAGATCAAATAACCCGGGGGAGAGTGTAGGTATGGCGAATAAACTGAGGGAAAAGCTTGGTACAAATAAGTTTGTGGTGGGTCCTTTTTTGAAGCTGCCCAGCCCGGCGGTTGTGGAGATAATGGGGCTTTCCGGGTTCGATTATGTGATAATTGACGGCGAGCACGGGCCTTTGAATGTGCTGGCCGCCGAAGACATGGTAAGGGCGGCGCATCTTGCGGGCATATCGGCTGTTATGAGAGTGACAGAGAACAACCCGGCCATGATTTCAAGGGCCCTGGACATAGGAGTGGACGCGGTACAGGTACCCCAGGTATCATGCAGGGCGGATGCGGAAAAGGCGGTAAAGGCTGCGAAGTTTTCTCCCGAGGGGGAAAGGGGCGTTTGTCGCTTTGTAAGGGCGGCAGGCTATACATCGATGGACAAGTCGGAGTATTTTAAAAAGGCAAACAGGGAAACGATGGTTATTATTCATATAGAAGGCCGGGAAGGTATAGACAACCTGGATGAAATACTCGAAGTTGACGGCGTTGATATTGTGTTTATAGGCCCCTACGACCTTTCCCAGTCCCTGGGGCTGCCGGGGCAGGTAGACAACCCCGAAGTAGAGAAAAAGATGATTCAAGTCATCGACAAGGCGGCCGCCAGGGGCAAATGGGTGGGCACCTTTGTGGATGATGTCCAGACAGGCCACAAATGGATTAACCTCGGAGTGCAGTATATTTCCTATTCGGTGGATGTGGGTATTGTATACGACGCATGTAAAAAAACCGTGGAGGCTTTCCACGGCAAGGAGAAATAATCCCTAAAACCCCTTCAAAAAGAGACCCTTTGTGGGTCTCTTTTAAGTTGTATCCGTAAAACAAAGGACCCTATTTAAGGGTCTTGTCTTTATATTTATGCTCCATTTCGTCGATTATGGTCATATTCTCATCGACCTTTTTCTTGAGACTGCCTGTTACTGCTAGTACTGCTCCAACTACAACTGCTGCGAGTAATATGTATATAAATTGCCCCATCTTAAGCAACCCTCCATTGATGTTTGGATTCATTATAACACAGGCGCGGCGGTAGTTGCATGAATAATTATGTAGGAAAAGAGGAGTATTGGGGGA
>CAZGUG010000003.1:0-56307 GCA_964529035.1 uncultured Clostridium sp. | reverse complement strand
ATTTTATACGAAAACACAGACCATTACAATCAATTAGCTATATTTTAACCCAAAACCAAAGTATACGTACGCAGAATTGAATATTAGCCACGTAATACGAATTGTTCACTGATAATCGCTGTATATCGTATCCGGTTTTGGGGTTGATACAAGCTTTTAAGAAGTTGGTGCTGCATAGGGTCGAAAATATAAGCAATAAAAAGGAGTATAGGGTTTGTTGTCGAATTATTTAGAATGTACAATGCACGGGAGGGTTGTTTATGGGAAATAAAATGGTAGTTATGCTTGCTGTAATAGTAATTATATTTACCTGCACTGCACCCGGGGTAGAGGCCGGCGCTCAGGAGACCATAAGGGTAGGACTTAAATTTGATACCACAGCCCCGGCTGCAGTATCAATTGGTTCGGACAGCGGGATAGAATTCGGATATGATACCGGTAGCGGTTTTATAAGTCTTTACACCCATACCGGCAAATCCGGCATTTTTGTAAGAAAGGACAGCTTTTTTACCGATAAAAACGGGCTGCTTATAGAGGTAGGACAGGGGACAGGGTCTCCTTCGGATGTAGACTTTGGGCCCTATCATTTGCAGATTTCTGAGCCCTGTGCCGACCTGCAGAAAGCATATGATTTGCTGCAGGAAATATCTAATAAGGGTCTGGAAGGATATATCGCCTATGATAACGGATGGAGGGTATGGACCGGCAGGTATACCGGCATTCAGGAAATGGAGCGTAAAAAATGCGAACTGGCAGACAGGATTGGCGGGAAATTCGACATATATCCGGTTTATCCGTATGAGGGGCGGCTGCAGGTCAATGACCAAAGAGGAAAGGTAGTATTTATGTATGAAGGCGGAGACGAATTTTTTATTGCCAGGCCTCTGGATGAGGGTATAATAAGAGTGGACGGCAAAAGGTTCAGAGGCAGTATTGAGTTTAAAAGGCAAAACGGCGGTAACATAACGGTTGTCAATTCCCTGCCTCTTAAGCATTATCTGTACGGAGTGGTACCGAGGGAAGTCAGCCCGTCCTGGCATATGGAAGCGCTTAAAGCCCAGGCGGTGGCTGCAAGAAATTTTGCGGTGGTAAATATTGGAAAGCACGGTCCCCTGGGTTTTGACGTGTGCTCTGGAACGGACTGCCAGGTTTACGGTGGATTTGACAGCGAGAGCCCGTCTACCAATGCTGCGGTGGATGAAACCGTAGGTCAACTGATATATTATGAGGGCAGTCCCATTGCTGCATTCTACCATGCCAGCAGCGGCGGTCATACAGAAAATGCCGAAAACGTATGGAGTATTTCGCTGCCTTACATAAAAGCGGTGGATGACAGTTTTGATTCCGGGTCTCCCCATGAAAGCTGGGAGAGGGTTTATACAAGCCAGCAGATAAGTACGGTACTGGCACAGCATGGTATCAGTATCGGTAGTATTCAGGATATACAGGTTGAAAGCTATACGCCGGCCGGGAGGTCCCTGGCACTGACCATACAGGGTTCAAGGGGCAGTACCGTACTGGAGAAGGAGAGAAGCAGGGCGATTTTCGGGTATAATGATTTAAAGAGCACCCTGTTTACCGTAGATACGGATGCCGACCTGTTTGTGCTGGGTGAGGTGGGACAGCAGGTACAGAAGGTTGCGGCGGCCCATACAAAAGCGGTTAATGCATCCGGTATTAAGACGTTGGATGATGGCCCTGATGTGCTGACGGTAAGAAGCAGCAGGAATCATTCAACCATAAACAAATTCCCCACCCGGTTTATATTCAGGGGAAAAGGCTGGGGACACGGTCTCGGCATGAGCCAGTGGGGCGCAAAGGGAATGGCCGAGGCGGGGTATAGCCATAAGGAAATTTTAGAATACTATTATCAGGGTTGTGTTGTACAGTGAAGGAAGGAATGAAAATATTTTGAAGGCGAAGGACTTTTATTACGACCTTCCCGAAGGGTTGATCGCACAGAAACCCCTGGACCAAAGGGATATGTCCCGGCTTATGATACTTGGCAGAAAAACGGGAAGTATAACGCACCGGGTATTCAGGAATTTGACAGAATACGTAAGGCCGGGAGACTGCCTTGTATTAAACGACACGAGGGTTATACCCGCCCGGCTTATCGGGCGAAGGAAACAAACCGGAGGCAGAATAGAATTTGTTTTATTGAAAAGGACAGGAAAGGACCTGTGGGAAGTGCTGGTTAAGCCGGGCAGACGTGCTAAAATTGGTACAGAATTTGTATTCGGAGAAGGCCGGCTGGCTGCACGGGTGGTGGAAAACACCCCTGCCGGCGGCAGAATAGTAAGCTTTAAGTATTCCGGCGTTTTTGAAAATGTGCTGGAAGAGCTCGGTACAATGCCGCTTCCGCCCTATATTAAGGAAAAACTGGACGACCCGGAAAGGTATCAGACAGTCTACTCGAAGGAAGACGGGTCTGCTGCAGCTCCGACGGCGGGGCTGCATTTTACACGGGACCTGCTTGACACCATTGAACGAAAAGGGGTAAAAACCGCATACATCACACTACACGTGGGGTTGGGGACCTTCCGGCCGGTAAAAACAAAAGAAGTGGAAAACCACGTAATGCACTCCGAGTACTACCGTATTGAAGATACTGCATGCCGGACCATTAACCATGCGATACAGAATGGGGGCAGAATTATAGCGGTGGGGACCACCTGCTGCCGGACCCTGGAAACGGCGGCGGCAGGAAAGGAAATAACGGCGGGGGACGGATGGACCGATATATTCATATACCCCGGCTACAGCTTTAAAATAATTGGCGGTTTGTTAACCAATTTTCATTTGCCCGAATCCACTCTTATTATGCTGGTTAGCGCCTTTGCCGGCAGGGAAAACGTCATGGAGGCCTACAGGGTGGCAGTGGAAGAAAAATACAGGTTTTTCAGCTTTGGAGACGCTATGTTAATTATATGAAGGTTTTTTACAGGAGGTTGGTATGGCGCTGGAGTTTAGGGTACTTAAGGAATGTAAAAGGACGGGCGCAAGGCTGGGGGAGCTTAAGACTCCCCATGGAGTGATAAATACCCCTGTTTTCATGCCGGTGGGTACCCGGGGCACCGTAAAGGCCATGACGCCCGAAGAACTGAAAAGCGTGGGAGCACAAATAATCCTGGGAAATACATATCATCTTTATCTGCGTCCGGGGCATGAACTCATTAAGCGGGCGGGCGGACTGCACAGCTTTATGAGCTGGGACAGGTCGATACTTACAGACAGCGGTGGTTTTCAGGTATTCAGCCTGGGAGATTTGAGAGAAATAAGCGATGAGGGCGTGCACTTTCGCTCTCACATTGACGGGTCCGGGCACTTTATATCCCCGGAAAAAGCTGTGGAAATTCAGAATGCCCTAGGAGCTGACATAATAATGGCCTTTGACGAATGTCCTCCATATCCGTGCGATTATGAATACGCAAGGAATTCCATGGAGATTACGGCAAAGTGGGCCGAAAGGTGCCTGGAGGCGCATAGGAATACTAAAACCCAAGCCCTGTTCGGAATTGTTCAGGGTTCGGTTTACAAGGACCTGAGAAAGGAAAGCGCCAGGCAGATAACATCGCTGGGATTTCCCGGATATGCGGTGGGAGGATTAAGTGTGGGGGAGCCCAAAGATATTATGTACAGCATGCTTGAAGAAACTGTGCCGCTTATGCCCGGCGGCAAACCGAGGTACCTGATGGGGGTCGGCAGTCCCGATGCCCTGATAGAAGGAGTAATAAGGGGAATAGACATGTTTGACTGCGTACTACAGACCAGGATTGCAAGGAACGGCACCGCAATGACATCAAGGGGCAGGGTGGTGGTAAGAAATGCTGTTTACGCCGAGGATTTTTCTCCCCTTGACCCGGAGTGTGACTGCTGCACATGCACAAATTACTCAAGGGCGTATATCAGGCATCTGCTTAAAGCTGACGAAATACTGGGTTTAAGGCTGACCACATACCACAACCTGTATTTTACACTGGGTCTTATGGGCAAAATAAAAGAAGCAATACTTGAGGACCGACTGCCAGAATTCAGGGATGAATTTTTTGAAAGATACGGATACTAAACAAAAAAGTAATTATAGAGGAATTATCAGGTTTTTGGAGAATATAAAGGGGAAGATTATTTTAAAGGAGGAATGCAGGTGGAGCAGTTTATTCAATCGTTCGGTTTGCCAATAATACTATTGGTTGTATTTTATTTCTTATTGATAGCCCCTCAGAGAAAAAAGGAAAAGAAAATAAGGGAGATGAGAGCGAACCTCAATGAAGGTGACCAGGTTGTAACAATTGGGGGCATAATGGGCAAGCTAATATCCGTCAAGGAAGACATCGTTGTGGTTGAGGTCGGATCAGACAGGGTAAAACTTAAGCTTGCCAAGTGGGCAATAGGCAGCGTGGTGGATAAAGACGAATAGACAGAAAAAGAGCATTTAAACAATGCTCTTTTTTTTTATAAAGGCAAACCTGACCCCTCCCGGTAGAGGTCTCAAATAACAACCGCTTCTGCGGCGGAAGTTTCACTTTACCCTCGATATAAGCGTCGGTAATCTCGCCTTCCGGCTTGAACCGACGCTAAATACCAGGGTTTGTTCAACTAACCGCCGCAGTAGAAAACCGCTTCTGCGGCGGAAGTTTCACTTTACAGTCATAAAATTTGTAACTAAGCATAAGTTTGTCATAAGAAAAATATTTTGGAGGGATTATTATGAAGGACAACCGGGGGGATAATAGGTTAAGGATGTCCATTATTCTTAAATCCGTAGGAATTGGGTATGGTTTTTCGTTGATATGCTTTTTGCTGCTTGCAGTTCTTGTTACATATACACGCCTTTCGGAAGCCATTGTACCTACTGTGACCCAGGGAATAATAATAATCGGGCTTGCAATTTCCGGGGCCGGTGCTGCTGTAAGGTCCAAGGCCAGGGGCTGGCTTTACGGTATCATCTGCGGAGTTCTGTTTATCGGGGTTATTCTTATAGTCAGCTGGATAGCGGTGGAGGGTTTTACCTTTGACAGGTATATTTTTTCGAAGGTTGTTTTGGGAATACTGGTAGGGGCTATCGGAGGAATGATAGGAATAAACCTTACAAGGTAAAGAAAACTGCTTTTAATAATAACTTTCATGTGCTATAATTTTAAAGGTAATAAACAGGTCGATTAAAAAAGCGCCAACTATCAGGAGGGGGTAACGACATGAAGTACATAAAGACAATAGTAGGAGCAATATTTAAAGATACTGCCGACAAGGGCGGCTGTGGAGAATGCCAGTCTTCATGCCAGTCCGCATGCAAGACCTCATGTACCGTTGCAAATCAGGAATGTGAGAACAGGTAATAAAAAAGCAGCCGGGCTGCTTTTTTTCAGTAAAAATCAAAAACAGTAAACACGACAGGATGATACAAATGGCTTTAATACATAAATACATTAAAAACAAAGTTCCGATAGTGCTGGATGTGGCAAGCGGGGCTGTCCATGTGGTGGACAGTCTTGTATTCAGGATACTTGATTATTATCCGGAATATGATGATGCATTTATACAGGACAAGCTGAGGGGCGAATATTCTCAGGAAGAAATAGAAGAAGGCCTAGGGGAGATAAAACAGCTAAGGGCGGAAGGGCTTCTGTTCTCGGAGGACCGTCATGCAGATACAGCAAAACGAAGGTTTGAGGATAACGTAGTTAAAGCGCTATGCCTGCATGTTGCCCACGACTGCAATCTAAACTGCAGATACTGCTTTGCGTCACAGGGTAATTTTAACGGAGACAAGCTTTTAATGGACTGTAATACCGCCTATAAGGCGGTGGACTTCCTTATGGAAAAATCGAAGGGCAGGCGTAATATAGAAATAGACTTTTTCGGCGGAGAGCCACTTATGAACCTGGATGTGGTAAAAAAGACAGTGGATTATGCAAGAAAGAAAGCCGGTGCATCCAACAAGACCATTAAGTTCACACTTACAACCAATGCCCTTGCCCTTGATCGCAGCACCATTGAATACCTGGATGAAAACATGTATAATGTCGTCCTGAGCCTGGACGGCAGGCAAGAGGTAAATGACAGGATGAGGTGCTTTAGGGACGGCTCGGGCAGCTATAACGCCATAACAGATAATATAAGAAGGTTTGTGCAAAGGAGAAAGGACAAAAGCTATTACGTGAGGGGAACCTTTACCAGAGAAAACCTGGATTTCTGCAGAGACGTCCTTCACATGGCGGGCCTGGGCTTTAAGGAGGTATCGGTTGAACCGGTGGTGTGCACACCCGAAGAACCCTATTCAATAAGGGAACAGGATTTGGATAGGATACTTAACGAATATGACAGGCTGTTTGACGAATGTTTAAAGAGGGAAGGGACAAGGGAAAAGTTTAATTTTTATCATTTCAATGTGAACCTGTACAACGGTCCCTGCGCGGTGAAAAGGCTTTCGGGCTGCGGTGCGGGTAATCAGTACCTTGCGGTTACCCCGGAAGGGGACATATATCCTTGTCACCAGTTTGTCGGAAACAAGTCCTTTTTAATGGGAAGCGTTTTTAAAGGCCAACTTGACAGGCACATATCCGATTCCTTTAGATACTGTCACGTGTACAGCAAGGAAGACTGCAGCGGCTGCTGGGCGAGGCTTTGGTGCAGCGGTGGTTGTCATGCAAACTCATACAACACAACCGGAAGTATTAAAAAGAGCTACAAAATCGGTTGTGAAATGGAAAAGAAAAGGATAGAGTGTGCAATAGCCCTGAAGGTTTTGTCAAGAATAAGGGAGGGAGACAATGCTAATAGGTTACAGGGGCAGTAATCCCCGTATTAACAAAAAAGCGTTTGTAGCCGAGGGTGTGGTAATAACAGGGGATTTTTCCCTGGGAGAATATTCAAGCCTTTGGTATGGAACAATAGCGAGAGCGGATGTGGACAAAATTGCAATAGGCAGTCGTACCAATATTCAGGACGGGTGCATTATACACTGCAGCGGCGGTTTTCCCACCATAATAGGTGACTGCGTTTCGGTAGGGCACCGAGCGCTGCTGCACGGATGTACCATTGCGGACAACTGCCTGATCGGAATGGGATCAATAATAATGGACGGTGCAGTAATAGGCGGGCATTCGATAATAGGTGCAGGATCCCTTATTACACCGGGCAGAAAAATTCCGCCCTATTCGGTGGTTATGGGGTCCCCAGGGAAAGTGGTAAGAAGAACGTCCGACAAGGAAGCAGATGAAATTAAAAAAAGGGCCCTTGCGTATGTGGGGCTGGCGAAGGAGTATTCAGGAGTTTGATTGACGCACCGGCAAGTCAGTAATATAATGTTTCTATCAACCGATAATTCGAGGGGGAAGGGTTAATGAATTTAAAGCGGACAGTGATTTTTACAGTCGTAGTGCTGATAATTGGGCTTTCGGCATACATTCTTTCCTATGGTGCAAGTATGGGCAGCTATGACGTAATCCCTGTAAGGGATGCGATAAAATACGGCCTCGATTTAAGGGGAGGGGTATATGTGGTCCTGGAAGCCAAACCCCGGGAAGGTGTAGTGGTTTCGGACGAGATGCTTTCAAGGGCCGTTGCCACAATCAGGAACAGGGTGGACGCGCTGGGCGTAAGTGAACCGGTTATCGCAAGGCAGGGAGAAAACAGGATAAGGATTGAACTTCCTGACATAACCGACAGCCAGAGTGCTGTAGAGATGATAGGGAAAACCGCGCAGCTCAGATTCCTGGGCCCGGACGGGGAAGTGGTTTTAACCGGTGATAATGTGAGAAATGCAGAAGCGGTGTACCAAACCGAGCCTTCAGGCTTCAAAGAACCGGTGGTCGCACTGGAACTGGATTCCGAAGGTGCAAAGAGCTTTGCCGATGTAACAGGAGTAATAATGGAAATAGAGGACGTTCCGGGTTATCAGCCCGAGAGATCGATATCCATAGTGCTGGATGAAGAAGTAATATCGGCACCCGAGGTACAGGCCCATATTACCGACGGCAAAGCGGTGATAAACGGTATGCCAAGCATTGAGGCGGCAGCAGAGCTTGCCACACTTATAAAAGCCGGGGCGCTGCCGGTTGACATGGAAGCGGTGGAAATAAGAACGGTGGGTCCCACTTTGGGCGCAAATTCCCTGGAGAGAAGCGTCAGGGCGGGCTTTATAGGAATAATGCTGGTAATGGTATTCATGGCTCTGTATTACAGGCTTCCCGGACTTGTTGCCAGCCTTTCGCTGGTTATATATATAATGATAGTACTGCTGGTACTGGTTTCCATTAATGCAGCGCTGACGCTGCCCGGTATAGCGGGGCTGCTTCTGTCGATAGGTATGGCGGTGGATGCCAATGTAATTATATTCGAAAGGTTGAAAGAGGAATTGAGGAACGGCAAAAGCCTGAGGCCTGCCATTGACGCAGGGTTCAAAAGGGCATTCCGAACAATACTGGATGCCAATGTAACAACCCTTATTGCGGCGGCTGTTCTTTTTTACCTGGGTGCAGGCCCCATACAGGGATTTGCCGTAACGCTTACCATAGGAATACTGTCCAGTATGTTCACAGCTATTGTTATTACCAAAATGCTTTTGAAACTGGTTGTTGGAATGAATATTACCAGAAACACCAAGCTGTTTGGGGCATAGGGGGTGAAGCCAATGAAAATCGTAGAAAAAAGCAGACTGTGGTTTGGATTGTCGGGACTGGTAATTCTGGTTGGGCTTGTTTTCGTGATGATAACGGGCCTCAACCTGGGAATAGATTTTACCGGAGGAACCATTATACAAATCGACTTGGGAAAAAGCTTCACTACACAGGAGATCAGGGAAATAACAGACCAGTTTGATGAAGAAGCAGCCATTACCTATGCCGGGGAGAACAGGACCCAGGTACAGGTAAAAACGAAACTCGACCTTTCAGAGGCTGAAAGGGCAGAGATCTTCAACAAATTCAGGGAAAAGTACAACCTGGATGCCGAAGACTTGGTGTCCATGCAAAAAGTGGGCCCGGTAATAGGCCAGCAGTTGAAAAAACAGGCCTTTATCTCGCTGGCGGTTGCGGCGGTGGGTATGCTTATGTATATAACCTACCGCTTCGAATTCAAATTCGGTATTGCCGCCACAACCGCACTGCTGCATGATGTGCTGGTTGTACTGGCGGTGTATGCAATACTTCAGATACCGATAAACACTTCCTTTATAGCTGCAATGCTGACCATAGTGGGCTATTCCATAAACGCCACAATAGTTGTATTTGACAGGATAAGGGAAAACCGCGGCCTGTTCAAAAAGAAAGCTTCACTGGCCG
Organism: uncultured Clostridium sp.; assembly: GCA_964529035.1. Lineage (GTDB taxonomy): Bacteria > Bacillota > Clostridia > Ch29 > Ch29 > CAZGUG01. Next base: position 47,023 of record CAZGUG010000003.1, on the reverse strand, counting down.
AGCTTGTAAATACAAGCATAAACCAGACAATAGCAAGGTCTGTAAACACTTCATTTACTACCCTCATGACAATCAGCATGATATATCTGTTGGGCGTAAGTGCCATTAAAGAATTTGCGCTGCCCCTTATGGTTGGAATACTGAGTGGAACCTATTCATCGATTTTAATAGCGGGTCCCCTTTGGGCCATGTGGAAAGGAAAGGAAAAGCCCGGAAAAGGAAGGGCATAGGAAAGCAGCCGGAGCTGTTTTCCCATGTCCTTGTACGGTTCTTTTTTCTGACGTGGAAGGATTCCCTGTGTTTACCATCGAATATTTAAGATATATTTTAAGTAGCGGGGGTGGTACGGATGCAGATCACATATATACTGGCTCTGTTATTTGCGCTAATAGTAGCCATATTTGCAATACAAAACGCACAGCCGGTAACGGTGGATTTTATGTTTAATGAGTTCCAGGTTTCGCTGGCCCTTGTAATTTTGGTTTCGGTATTTGCCGGTGCAATAATATTGGGGTTTCTGGGAATATTCCGGCAGATAAAGACCGGGCTTAAGACCAGGGAAATGGCTTCCAAGATAAAAAAGCTTGAAGAACAGCTCAAGGATACCCAAGGCAAACTGACTGAGTCAGAGGAGAATTTGAACAAATTAACCGACGGCCTGCTGGGAAGGGAAAACGAAACAAAAGAGCCGGATGACAAACCGGCAGAATGTGAAAACGCAGAATCCTAGAAACAGCGAACAGGAAAATAGAAAGTAATCTTAAAAGGAAGCGGTGTGTTATACGGCTTCCTGTCTTTTTAAATAAGAGCCGCCGAAACGGCTGCAGGTTAACGGGATTATTTGATATGGCTATTGGTTTATTATAATATTATATAAAGCGGATTTAGGTGATGTATCTGTGTTTCATGATAAAAAATGGCTGTGCGGTTATGCCGAAAGTAAAAAAATAAACCGCCTGACCAAAACCTTAAACATTTCAGAAACCCTGGCTGCAGTACTTGTGGTCAGGGGAATTGAAACCGTTGAAGATGCGGAAAGGTTCCTGTATCCAAATATAAGTCAGCTGGCCGATCCATTTCTCATGCCGGATATGGAAGTGTCGGTGGAAAGAATCATCCGTGCTCTTGAACTGAAAGAGAGAATATGTATATACGGTGATTATGACGTTGACGGTATAACTTCCGTTTCGATTATGTTAAATATGCTGAGGGCTGTGGGCGCAGACGTGATTTTTTATGTTCCCGACAGAATGGATGAGGGGTATGGGCTTAACAGTCGTGCTGTGGAAGATATTCACGAAAAGGGTGCCCGGCTTCTCATTACCGTTGACTGCGGTACAACCTCCTTTGAGGAGATTGAACTGTGTAACAGGCTGGGTATGGATGTAATTGTTACCGACCATCACCAGTGCCGGCAGCAGCTTCCTCCGGCGCTGGGTGTCATAAATCCAAAGAGAGAGGACTGCAAATATCCCTGCAGTGAACTGGCCGGCGTAGGAGTTGTGTATAAACTGTGCACCGCCCTGGAGCAGAGAATGCGGGGCAGCAGGGCTAATGGTCCTCAGCAGGTGGTGCCTGCAGCCGGGGATATGCTGGACTTGGCAGCCCTGGGCACGGTGGCGGACATAGTACCCCTGACCGGAGAAAACCGCGTACTGGTGCACGAGGGTTTGAAGCGGATGGAAAACACGTTAAACCCGGGCCTTAGGGCCCTTATTAAGGTCTCAGGCATACGGGACGGCAGGATAAATACCGGACAGGTTGCTTTTATGCTGGCGCCCAGGCTCAACGCGTCGGGAAGGCTTTCGACGGCCCAAAAGGGTGTACGGCTTTTAACAACAGAAAATGCCGATACAGCCATTAAACTGGCCGAGGAAATGAACATTGAAAACCGTAAAAGACAGGCGGTGGAGAATGAAATACTGCATGAAGCGGTGGAAATGGCGGAAAGAATTGCCGACGCCAGCATATTTGTGCTTGCATCGGACCGCTGGCATCCCGGAGTGATCGGGATTGCAGCTTCGAGGATAGTGGAAAGGTATAACAGACCTGCTGTTTTAATGTGCATAGATGGCGATGAAGCCCGGGGCTCCGCCAGGAGTATTCCGGGCTTGGATTTGTATTCAATGCTTTCAAAGTGCAGGCACCTGTACAAGAGTTTCGGGGGTCACAGGCAGGCGGCGGGCCTGACCCTTGACGCCGGCAGCCTGGAGGATTTTACCCGGGAGATAAACAAGGTTGCTTCAGAAGATATGAAGGACATGGACGCCAGACAGGTTTTAAATGCAGACGCCGATATAACCGGTATAAATATTTCGGTTCGGGATGCGAAAGAGCTTAAGCTGATGGAGCCATGCGGCTGTGGCAATCCTGCACCGGTATTCATAAAACGAAATGTAAGGCTGACAGGGCAAAAAAGAGTAGGAAAGAGGGGGGAACATTTAAAACTGACGGCTGTTGAAAACAGTGCAGCCTATGAATGCATAGCCTTCGGCCGGGAAGAAGCCGGCCCTGCGGCAGCAAACAAAGGAACCGATATATTGTTCTCTCCAAAGGTAAATAAATGGCAGGGAAGAGAAAACCTGCAGTTGGTAATAAAGGACATAAGGGATATTGAAAAACAAATCGGATTCCTTAAAGGATGGTACGGCAGCATAAAGGATTTGGATGCAGATGAAGCCTTTATGCAGACGAACAAGTCGGGACTTACGGATAACACAGATGTACAAAGCATAAAGGACAGGTGGCGTTTTCTGTCAGAGGTCTTTAGCGAATCCTCCGGCAATATCCTGCTTGTCAACGGTTTTTCTGATGTGGTTCAGGCAATCTCGGCCCTTTCACTGCAGCCGGATGTGGAGGTATGTTTTGGACGCGTAGGTGATTATTCAAACAAGAAGAATTATGTTGTCGTACATTTTAATTCGGTAAAAGGATTGGAGAACTGTACTGGTAACATATACCTGCTTGACGGCTGTGTTCTGCCGGTGCAGCTGGAAGCGGCAGGAAAGGTTAAAGGCGGCAGGCCGGTGCTGCTTACCGGCAAAAACCGCCGCTGTATAAGTAAAGAGCTGAGGGGAGTTATCCCCGACAGAAAAGCTCTGGCCGGAGCCTATCGTTTGGTTGAAAACAACGGATGTATCGCCCTTGAAGCACTGATAAAACTTCTGGCAAAAAGGGGAATATCTCCGGCCACGGCAATGCTGGCGGTGGAGGCTTTGGCCGAAACCAACCTGATAGGGCTGAACGAAACCGGGCTGTATCTGATGCAGGCTCCTGAAAAAAAGGTGGAAATTTTAAAGTCACGGCCTGTAAAGGTCATATCGGATTTTGCCAATACTGTCGAAAACTGCTCTAATGCTATAAAAAAACAAATTTTTGATATATAATATTCAACAGGATTAATTTAGAACTGCGGGTGAATAGAGTGCTTGAAAAGCTGATTAACAAAATTGAACAGTATAATCCCGATATGGACTTAAATAGTGTCATCAAGGCTTACAGCTATGCGCAGCAGGCCCATGAGGGACAGAAAAGGGTATCCGGAGACCCCTATATAAATCATCCCGCCCATGTTGCAATGATACTGGCAGAACTGGAACTTGACCTAAACACAATTGTGGCGGGCCTGCTTCATGATGTCATTGAGGACACGGCATCCGCAATACAGGACATACAAAAGGAATTCGGCAGCGAAGTCGCACAGCTGGTGGACGGCGTAACAAAACTGGGCAAGATAAGGTATGAAACAAAGGAAGAGGAACAGGCTGAAAACCTGCGTAAAATGTTTATAGCTATGGCCAAGGATATACGGGTTATTCTTATAAAGCTTGCGGACAGGGTGCATAATATGAGGACCCTAGGGTATTTGCCGGAAGTTAAGAGAAAGGAAAAGGCCAAGGAAACCCTGGAGATATATTCTCCAATAGCACACAGGCTGGGTATGTCCAAAATTAAATGGGAACTGGAAGACCTGGCATTAAGGCACCTTGACCCCAAAGGGTATTATGAGCTGGTGGAAAGGGTTGCCAAGAAAAGGATGGAAAGGGAAGAATACATCAAAAAGGTTATAACCGAACTGCGGGAAAAGCTGAACGAAATGGATATATCCGGCAGGATAGAAGGCAGACCCAAGCACTTTTACAGCATATACAAAAAGATGGTATACCAGGGCAAGGCCTTCGAACAGATTTTTGACCTTACAGCAATAAGAATCATAGTGGATACCATTAAGGACTGCTACGGGGTGTTGGGTACAGTGCACGCAATGTGGAAGCCGATACCCGGGCGGTTTAAGGACTATATAGCCATGCCCAAACCCAATATGTACCAGTCCCTGCATACAACGGTGATAGGGCCTGAAGGCGAGCCGCTCGAAATACAGATAAGGACATGGGAGATGCACAGGATTTCCGAATACGGTATTGCTGCCCATTGGATGTACAAAGAAGGCAAAAGGGACCAGGACGAGTTTGACAAAAAGCTTTCATGGCTTAGGCAGTTTATGGAATGGGAAAGGGATACAAAGGATGCAAGGGAGTTTATGGAAACGCTCAAGATTGATTTGTTTACCGACGAGGTATTTGTATTCACTCCCAAGGGAGAAGTCATTGACCTGCCAAACGGTTCCACACCCATTGACTTTGCATATAAAATACACAGCGGTGTGGGAAACTCCTGTGTGGGGGCTAAGGTTAACGGCAAAATAGTATCGCTTGAATACAAGCTAAAAAACGGTGATATAGTGGAGATTTTGACATCTGCCAACTCGCCGGGTCCCAGCAGGGACTGGCTTAAGATAGTAAAAAGCTCATCTGCCAGAAACAGGATCAGGCAGTGGTTTAAGAAGGAGAAAAGGGAAGAGAATTTAGAAAAAGGGAAGGAAATATTTGAAAAGGGCCTGAAAAAACAGGGATATGCGCCAGGTGAAGTGCTGCGCCCCGAATGGGTGGATAAGGTACTTAAAAAGTTCGGGTTTCAGAACATGGGGGATATGTATGCCACACTGGGATATGGGGGACTTACCCTGAACCAGGTGCTGGGCCGGTTTAAGGAAGAGATGAGAAAGGAAAAGGCCGTTGAAGATAAAAGGGCCGATATTACTCTGATAACCCAGGAAGGCCCGATACAGAAGGAACGGCCGGATCCGCAAACCGGAGTGGTTGTGAAGGGTATGACCAATATAATGGTTAGGTTCGCAAAGTGCTGCAACCCGGTTCCGGGGGACAGGATAATTGGATATATCACCAGGGGAAGGGGTGTTTCGGTGCACAGGCTGGACTGTGCGAATGTCAGTGAACACCTTGAAGACGTCCACCGGCTGATTGAAGTGGAATGGTATACAGACGAGGCCAGGGGAGTTTCATATATAACTGATTTGCAGATTAAAGCCTTTGACCGGTCAGGGCTGCTTGCAGATATTACCGGTGTTGTGACAGAAGCAAAGCTACCGGTTAAGGCAATTAATGCAAGGGCAAACAAGGACAATACGGCGGTCATAAATATGACTTTGGCTATTGACAGTACGGCGCAGCTAAACCAGCTGATTAAAAAGCTTAAAACCGTTGAAAGCGTCAGTGAAGTGTACAGGGTAAAGGGTTGAAGACCTTAAGCTGCGCTTTCGCCGGACCAATAAAAACGGAGGTATAAAATGAGAGCGGTGGTACAAAGGGCTTCAAGGGGCTGCGTAATAGTTGAAAACCGGGAGACAGGCCGAATCGGGAAGGGCCTGGTGGTGCTTCTGGGCGTTGGTGAGGACGACGGCATGGAAGATATGGAATATTTGGCGGAAAAGATAGTCAACCTGAGGATTTTTGAGGATTCACAGGGCAAAATGAACCTTTCGCTCAAGGACGTGGGAGGACAGATGCTGGTGGTTTCACAGTTCACGTTATACGGTGACTGCAGAAAGGGAAGAAGGCCGAGTTTTACCAAGGCTGCGCCGCCGCAAAAAGCACAGCAGCTTTATAACGGGTTTGTGGATGCTTGCAGAGAAAAGGGCGTGAAGGTTGAGACCGGCAAGTTCCAGGCCTACATGGAATTGGAGCTGGTAAACGACGGGCCGGTGACACTCATTGTTGAAAGTAAAAGTTGAGATGAACTATAAGATGAAGAAGGAGGAACAAAAAAGTGATATTTGAAAGAGTAACTGCTGGTATATATGCAACCAATTGTTATATTATAGGATGTGAAAATACAGGGGACGGAGTTATTATTGACCCCGGCGGGGATTCTGAACAAATAATGAGAGCGGCCGCCAAAAACGGTCTGAATATCAAATATATTATTCTGACCCACGGTCATTTTGACCATACAGGTGCCCTGAAAGATGTTAAAGAACAAACCAAGGCTCCGGTGGCAGTACACCCGAAGGATGCATACATGCTGCAGCACCCGGACAAAGGCCCGTCGGCTCCGGCAGGACAAGGCGGGGATGCCGAAAACGCCGAGATAATGCTTGAAGATGGTGACTTGCTTGACGTGGGAGACCTTGCCATGGAAATTTTGCACACGCCCGGACACACCGCCGGCGGAATAAGCATAAAAATTGGGGACGGCATTTTGATAAGCGGAGATACGTTATTTGCCGGCTCGGTGGGAAGGACCGACCTTCCCGGAGGGGACTACGACACTCTTATACGTTCAATAAAAACAAAGCTTATGGTGTTGGATGAAAACACAAAGGTATACCCGGGACATGGCGGGACGACCACCATCGGGAAAGAGAAGAAAACCAATCCTTTTTTATAATCGAAATAAGAATATCCCCGGGGGTTGTGGTTAAAATAATAAAAAATTTCCGGGGAGGTTATCATGAAGGGGCTGGACAGGTACAGAAGAGCGAATTTATACAAAACCGCCGCCGATATCGATTTTCACGAATTCTACGAGATGATGGAAGAAGGAATGGCCCGCACCGAAATAGCAAAGGAACTGGGTGTAAGCGATAAGGTGGTGGATTTACTGGCGGAGGAAATTGAAAAGGATGTATAGGAATGATAACGGTTTTTGCCGAGGGTCACGATTATCATTATGAGGTTTCGGATATTCTGGCAAACTACGTCCGAAGGAATGAAATTGAATTTGTAGAATGCAGGCTTCCGGACGAAAACCGGGATGTTTTTGTGCACAGCATTAAACGGGCGGACAGCAGTGGAATAAAGCTTGAATGCAGTATAACCGGCGGGGGCAGATCGGTCTGTGAACTTGACCTGTTTGAACCGGTTAAAGATAAAGGGGACGGGTATACAGCCAGAAAACTATATAAAAGATATGTAAAGCACAACCTGCTGAAGGCGGCGGAGAGGTTTTTCGATAAAAGTTTGCCCTGGGGAATACTCACCGGCATCAGGCCGGTGAAAATGATTCATAAATTAATGGATGAGGGTTTAGGTCAGCAGTATATTTTAAAACACCTGGTGGAGTTTTACCGGTTGTCTCCCGAAAGGGCACGGCTGGGAATTGATATAGCCCTGACCGAAAGAAAGTTTATAATTCCCTATGATAGGAAAAAGGTAAGCGTATACATTAGCATACCCTTTTGTCCCACACGCTGTTCCTATTGTTCATTTACTTCAAACGAAATGTCAAGATGGGGAAGGTTTGCCGATCAATATACAGAATGCCTTACAGACGAGATAAAAGCGACTGCGGCTGCCCTTAACAATAACGGATTCCTGTGCGATACGGTCTATGTAGGTGGAGGTACGCCAACCGCCCTCAACCTGTCCCAGCTGAAAAAAATTTTAAAGAATATAAGACGGCACCTGATAAGCCACGAGACCAGGGAGTTTACCGTTGAGGCAGGCCGGCCGGATACGCTGGACAAAGGCAAGCTGGAAGCGATAAAGGAATACGGAGCCAACAGGATAGGCATCAACCCACAGACCATGAACAAAAAGACCCTTGAGATTATAGGCAGGAAGCACAGCCCGGCAGATACCCTGTCCGCCTTTGAAACGGCAAGGCGTATGGGGCATAACAATATCAATATGGATATAATAGTGGGCTTGCCTGGAGAGAATACCGACATGGTGGAGCATACGCTTTCTGAAATAACCGGTTTAAAGCCGGAGGGGGTTACGGTGCATACCCTGGCAGTGAAAAGGGCTTCCAGGCTGCGTGAGGAATCCTTTGGCAGCCGGCTGGTCCCTGAACAGGAAGCGGAAGCCATGATGAAGCTGTCTCAAAGGCGTATTGTGGATATGGGTATGAAGCCCTACTATTTATACAGGCAGAAATACATGGTGGGAAACCTGGAGAACATTGGCTACAGCCTGCCCGGGTTTGAAGGGATATACAATATGCAGATTATGGAGGAAAAGCAGACCATAATCGGGATAGGGGCCGGGGCTGTGACAAAGCTTGTATTCCATGAAGAGGACCGGCTTGAGCGTAAACAAAACCCGAAAAGTCTCGAGCATTATTTAAAAAGGTCAAGGCAGATTGCCGGGGAAAAGTTAGAAATTCTATCCAATATATAGGGGGGACGGCGAGTTTTAGTTGACACCGGTTGGGTTGTGGACTATAATGTTTTTAAAATCCATATTTGAATAACGACAATGACGGAAAGAGTAACCGCCGGGCGGCGTACAGGGAAGGGAAGCCGGGACTGAAAGCTTCCCAGCGTTTTACGGCAGGTGAAGGACCTTCCCGAGTTTTTCGGCCGAAAAGCGCAGTAGGCCGTTACGTTGGAAGCGTTAATTCCCACGAGCGGGATACTAATTATCCAAGCAGGGTGGCAACGCGGGCAACCCCCGTCCCTGATGACAGTTAATGCATGTCATTGGGGATTTGTTGTTTTTTGAGGAAAAAGGAGGAGAAATTATGAGTATAAAAGCGCCCAGAGGCACCAGGGATGTACTGCCGGGGGAAGTGTATAAATGGCACTACGTTGAGAGCATGTTCAGAAGGATTTGCAGTGAGTTTGGTTTTGGCGAAATAAGGACGCCCCTGTTTGAAGACACCGAACTGTTCCAAAGGGGTGTAGGCGAAACAACGGATGTTGTCCAAAAGGAAATGTATACCTTTGAAGACAAGGGCGGCAGAAGTATAACCCTGAAACCGGAAGTTACCGCACCGGTGGTAAGGGCATTCATTGAGCACAAACTGTACGCCGATATTCAGCCCTTTAAGGCATACTATATAACCCCCTGTTTCAGGTACGAACGGCCGCAGTCCGGGAGGCTCAGGGCCTTTCACCAGTTCGGGATAGAAACGATTGGATCGCCCTACGCTTCGGCGGATGCCGAAGTGATTTCCCTGGCAATGATGTTTTTTGAAAGGCTGGGAATTAAAGGCCTGGAACTGAGGATAAACAGCGTCGGCTGTCCAAAATGCAGAAAGAAATATGGCGTTAATTTAAGAAAGTTCCTCAGCCAAAGGCTGCCTCACCTGTGTAAAACCTGCAACGAAAGATTTAATACAAACCCCATGCGTATAATAGACTGCAAGGAAGAAAAATGTCAGAAAGCGGTGGAGGGGATACCGCTTATGATGAATTACCTGTGTGATGAGTGCAAGGTGCACTTTGAAAAGCTTAAGGAGCACCTTAAAGGAATGGGCATCGAGTTTACCGTTGACCCTGCCATAGTAAGGGGACTTGATTATTATACAAAGACCGCCTTTGAAATAGTATCCCGGGATATAGGCTCCCAGGGTACCGTCTGCGGCGGCGGCAGATATGACGGGCTTGTAAAAGAGTGCGGCGGCCCAGAAACACCGGGCATAGGCTTTGGGCTGGGTATAGAAAGGCTGCTGCTTACCATTGAAAGCCAGGGCATAGAGATTAAAAAGGATGAAGGCATCCAGCTGTTTGTGGCAAGCATAGGAGATGAAGCGGCGAAGAAAACCCTGGATATAGTATATAAACTAAGGGCTGCCGGGGTTAAGGCGGAGTGCGATCATATGGGCAGAAGTCTAAGGGCTCAGATGAAATACTCGGATAGGATAGGCGCTGGTTTTACCATTGTGCTTGGGGACGAGGAACTGGGTACAAACACCGTTAACCTGAAGAATATGGAAAGCGGCAATGAAATCCAAGTGGAACTGGACATACAAAAAATTAAAGAAACGATACTGACGGAAAAAGGGGAGTAAAAGGTATGGAAGGACTTAAAAGAACACACATGTGCGGGCATCTGGCTGTAGAAGACACGGGAACCCGGGCTGTGGTGGCAGGTTGGGTACAAAGAAGAAGGGATCTGGGAGGGCTTATCTTTCTGGATATAAGGGACAGAACCGGAATAGTACAGGTGGTGGCTGACGGAGAAGTATCGATGCAGGCCTTTGAAACAGCCGGGACCCTGAGAAGCGAATACGTGGTGGGGATAAAAGGTACCGTGGTAAAAAGGAAAAAGGATGCGGTGAACCCCAAGCTGAAGACCGGGGAAATAGAAATAATGGGCGAGGTCATAGAGGTGCTGAGCAGGGCAGAGACACCGCCGGTATACATCGAGGATAATTCCAACATTACCGAGGTTCTCCGGCTCAAGTACAGGTATCTTGATTTAAGAAGGCCTTCAATGCAGAACAGCCTAAGGCTGCGCCACCGGCTTACCATGGATGTGCGCGAGTTTCTTGACAAAAACGGTTTCTGGGAAATCGAGACACCGATGCTGACAAAACCCACACCGGAAGGGGCAAGGGATTACCTGGTTCCCAGCAGGGTTAACCCGGGCAAGTTTTTTGCGCTTCCCCAGTCTCCACAGCTTTTCAAACAGCTGCTGATGGCCTCGGGGGTGGATAAATACTTCCAGATTGCACGCTGTTTCAGGGATGAAGACCTAAGGGCGGACAGACAGCCCGAGTTTACGCAGATTGATATTGAAATGTCCTTTGTGGATGCTGAAGACGTTATGGATATAAACGAAAAGCTTATTGCCTATGTATTCGAAAAAAACCTTGGCGTCAGGCTGACAACGCCCTTTGAGAGAATGACCCATAAACAGGCGTTGGAAAACTACGGTTCCGACAAGCCGGACACCAGGTTCGGCATGAAACTTACCGACATAACAGATTTGGTTAAGGATTCGGAGTTCAGGGTGTTTGGCGAAACAGCCAGGGGCGGCGGACAAATCCGGGGTATAAACGCCAAGGGCTGCGGAGTAAAATTCAGCCGCAGGGAAATAGATGCCCTGACAGAATTCGTAAAACAATACGGGGCAAAGGGACTTGCATGGATGGTAATAACCGAAAGCGAAATAAAATCTCCCATAGCCAAGTTTCTAACCGGGGAAGAATTGGATGCAGTTGCAAAAAGAATGGGCGCGGAAGCGGGCGACCTGTTGCTCATTGTGGCCGATAAACCCGGGATAGTATACGATTCGCTGGGACAGCTGCGGCTTGAGATTGGCAGAAGGCTGGGGCTGGCAGACAAAGGCGTGTACAGCTTCACATGGGTCACGCATTTTCCACTGTTGGAGCATGACAGTGAACTGAACAGGTTTGTTGCGGTGCATCATCCCTTTACATCGCCGGTACGGGAGGATATTGAGCTTTTGGATACACATCCCGAACAGGTGCGGGCGAATGCCTACGACCTGGTGGTAAACGGCATAGAGCTAGGAGGGGGAAGTATAAGAATACACGACAGCCGACTGCAGCAGAAAATGTTTAATGTACTGGGTTTTACCCGGGAGAAGGCCCGGGAAAAGTTCGGTTTCCTGCTGGAGGCTTTTAAGTACGGGGCACCGCCCCACGGCGGTATTGCGTACGGGCTTGACAGGCTGGTTATGCTGGTGGCGGGAAAAGACAATATAAGGGATGTGATAGCGTTCCCCAAGACACAGAATGCCGCCTGCCTTATGACCGAAGCACCGGCCGAAGCGGACAAGGAACAGCTTAGGGAAATCCACATCAAACTTGACTTGGATTAACAAAGGCATGTTTTTAAATGGGATTTGTGGGTATTCTATTTACAGGCAGTAAAATTAATTCAATTGGGAGGGATAATATGGACAGGGTTGTTGTTTATACGACAAAGACATGACCCCACTGTATAACAGCGAAGGAGTATCTTTCGCAAAAAGGCGTGGACTTTGAGGAAAAGGATGTGCAGCAGGACACCCAGGCCAGGAAAGAGCTTATGGAAAGAGGAATCATGGCTGTACCGGTAATAGCCATTGATGATGAATTCATAGTAGGTTTTGACAAAAGCAGACTGGACCAGAAGCTTGAATAAAGAATAGGGTGGAAAGCCATAAATAAGGCTGCATTTTTACCCGAAAGGCTGAGAATAATAAGACTATGGAGGCCTGATGGCAGCATTATGGTAAATTGTATTAGTTGAAAATGAAAAACCACTATGATATCATTAGATTAAACAGAGGGAGCAGCCCTGCTGTGTACGTGATTATCGGTATAGTTTTGAGCCAACATTATGACATAGGGAATCTGAGCTCTGGATGTGGCACATAAGCCTCCCACGAGGGGACATGTAAGATATTCAGGAGGATACCCACCTGCGTGAGCAGGTTCAAAACAACCGACCACGGCATAGTGGGGATTTTTCTTGCCCCTGTTTTTTTGTATTCTTATTAAAAATATGTTTGTGGAGGAATATTAAGTGTTACATAGTTTTTCGAGAACAGAAATCTTAATCGGCAGGGAAGGCCTGGATTTGTTGAAAAAAAGCAAAGTGGCCGTTTTCGGGGTGGGGGGCGTGGGAAGTTTTGCCGCAGAGGCCCTGGCCCGGTGCGGTGTTGGGAATATCGTGCTTGTTGACCATGACGATGTATGCATAACCAATATAAACAGACAGATACATGCCACAACCGGTACTGTGGGAAAGCCAAAGGTCGAGGTGATGAAGGAAAGAATCCTTGAAATAAACCCCGACGCCCGTGTTACGGCGGTAAAGAGACTGTACAGCTCAGAAAGCTCCGAGCAGCTGCTTCACACGGACTATGACTATGTGATTGACGCGATAGACATGGTATCTTCAAAGATTGAACTGATAGTAAGGTGTAGTTCAATGAACATAAGGATGATAAGCAGCATGGGGGCCGGCAATAAGCTTGACCCCCGGTTTTTTCGTGTGGCGGACATATATGAAACCAGCGTTTGCCCGTTGGCCAGGGTTATGAGAAGGGAACTGAAAAGGAGGAATATACAAAGGCTTAAGGTTGTCTATTCAACCGAAAGCCCGGTTAAACAACGCATGCCGGGAAGCGTCTCCTTTGTACCACCGGTGGCGGGCCTGATTGCTGCGGGGGAAGCAGTCAGGGATCTGATTGGATACAGCGGTAACAAATAGTAGGGCTTGTATAATCAGCCTTTTAAAAATATAATAATAGTTAGCAAACAGTATTGGAGGGGGAAATTTGGAATTTTTGAGATTGAAAAAAAACGACCCTGAATTATATGCATCCATCACCAATGAACTCGAAAGGCAGAGAAGCAAGATTGAACTGATAGCTTCCGAGAACTTCGTCAGCACATCGGTTATGGAAGCCATGGGGAACCACCTTACCAATAAGTACGCCGAAGGTTACCCGGGGAAAAGGTACTACGGAGGCTGCGAGCATGTTGACGTGGTGGAAGACCTGGCCAGGGAACGACTTAAAAGGCTTTTCGGCGCCGACCATGCCAATGTTCAGCCCCATTCGGGGGCCAATGCAAACCTGGCGGTATATTTTGCAGTCCTTGGGCCGGGTGATACCGTTATGGGAATGGACCTTTCCCACGGGGGTCACCTGACCCATGGAAGCCCGGTAAACCTGTCGGGGAAATATTTTAACTTCGTGCCCTACGGTGTGGACAAAACAACTGAAATGATAGATTATGACAGAGTAGAAAAAATAGCAAAAAAGAGCAGGCCCAGGCTGATAGTGGCGGGTGCAAGCGCATACCCCAGGATTATTGACTTTGCAAAGCTGAAAGAAATTGCAGACAGCGCAGGGGCGCTGCTGATGGTGGACATGGCTCATATTGCCGGGCTTGTGGCAGCAGGCCTGCATTCAAATCCCGTTCCCCATGCGCATTTCGTGACCACCACCACTCATAAAACCCTAAGGGGGCCCCGTGGGGGGGCAATACTCTGCAAGGCCGAGTTTGCAAAAAGCATTGACAAGGCGATTTTTCCCGGTACCCAGGGCGGACCGCTAATGCATGTTATCGCGGCCAAAGCGATGAGCTTTAAGGAAGCAATGACCTCAGAGTTCAAAGAATACCAAAAGCAGATAATAAAAAATGCCGTGCGGCTGGCCCAAGAGCTTGCAAAAAGGGATTTCAGAATAGTTTCTGGGGGTACCGACAACCACCTGATGCTGATTGATTTGAGAAACCAAAAAATAAGCGGCAAGCAGGCCGAAACGCTGTTGGATGACGTAGGAATAACCGTCAACAAGAACACAATACCCTATGACCCGGAAAGCCCGTTTGTGACCAGCGGAATAAGGGTCGGTACGCCGGCGGTTACAACCCGGGGCATGGCAGAAAAAGAGATGGAGGAAATAGCAGGGATAATCTCATATATAATTAAAAATCCTGATGGAAAGGAAGAAGCGAGAACAAGGGTGCGCAGACTTTGTGCCGATTATCCGCTGTACAGTGAAATAACATAATTGTTGGAGGTGCGAAATGGATTACAACACGGTTTTAGGCAGAGCCAGGGAGATACTGGCGCCCCACTGTATGGTATGCAGAGAGTGCAACGGGGTTGCCTGCAGGGGAAAAGTGCCGGGGGTAGGCGGAAAGGGTACAGGCAGCAGTTTTATAAGGAACTATGAATACCTGGCAAGGGTTAGAATTGTAATGGATACTATTTACCGGAACGAAGGACAGGACACTTCGGTTGAACTATTCGGCCACAGCTTCAAGGCTCCCATTTTTGCAGCTCCCATAGGGGGTTTCAGGTTTAATTATAATGACGTTATAAGTGAAGCCGACTATGCCGCTGCAGTGGTGACAGGTACCGTAAAGGCCGGGTGTGCAGCCTTTACAGGGGACGGCGCCGACGACGTCTGCTTTAGTGCTCCGCTGGAACCGATAAAAGATACCGGCGGAATAGCAGTGCCTACCTTAAAACCATGGAAGAAGGAAGAAGTATTCCAAAAGATAAAAACTGTTGAAAAGATTGGGGCCATGGCGGTTGCCATGGACATAGATTCTGCAGGGCTTATACACCTGGCAAAATCGGGCAAACCGGTATTCTCCAAAACCGTTGAGGACCTTGCCGAAATAGTATCCTTTACTAAACTTCCGTTTATACCTAAGGGGATTATGACGGCAAGGGGCGCGGAAAAGGCTGCCGAGGCAGGTGTTTACGGTATTGTGGTATCCAATCACGGCGGAAGGGTGCTGGACTATACTCCCGCCACATGTGAAGTACTGCCCGAAATAAGACAAGCCGTTGGTAAAGAGGTCAAGATTTTTGTTGACGGCGGCATAAGGACAGGGGTGGATGTTTTTAAAGCCCTTGCATTGGGCGCCGATGCGGTTCTTGTAGGAAGGCCCTATGCCGTTATGGCTGTTGGAAACGGAGCCGAGGCTGTCAGTATGTATACAGAGAAGCTAATTAACGAACTGAAAGAGACAATGCTTATGACAGGATGCACAGGAATTGAAGATATAACACCCGATAAGGTTTGTTAAAAGGCGGATTGGAGTGAAAAGCATGGACCGATATCCAAGAATAGAGGTTTATCTAAAAAAAATAGAAAGCAACTGTAGCAAAACGGTGAAACTGTGCAGTGCATTAAACATAGACGTTACTGCTGTCACTAAGGGTTTCTGTGCATATCCCGAAATAGCGAAAAGCTTAATAAAAGGCGGAGCCAAAGCCCTGGCGGATTCCCGGCTAGAAAACCTGCAAAAGTTAAAAAACATGGACGCGGAAAAGGTGCTGTTGAGAGTTCCCATGATAAGTGAACTGGACGATGTGATTGACTTTGCAGACATGGTTTTGATATCCGAAATAAGCACCGCCGAGGAGCTTGGTAAAAAAGCAAGCAGGAAAGGTACCGTACAGAGGGTTTTGGCAATGGTGGACATAGGAGATTTAAGGGAAGGCTTCTGGCTGGACGAGATAATTGCAGCCTACGGCCGCCTGCTGGATATTGAAGGCATTGAAGTTGCCGGCCTGGGCACCAACCTGTCCTGCTACGGTGGGGTGGTGCCCAGCGTGGAAAACCTGAGCTCCCTTGCGGAATATGCAGAAAAAATTGAAAAGAAATACGGTGTCGAAGTCGGCATTGTTTCCGGGGGTAATTCCAGCAGTTTGCATCTTGTTTATAAAGGCCTGATGCCGGAAAGAATTAATAATCTGAGAATTGGTGAGGCAATACTTCTGGGAAGGGAGACAATTTTCGGGATTGAAAGGGACAACTTTCATAACGATACCTTTGTGCTGAAGGCTGAAATAGTTGAGGTTAAGGAGAAGCCGTCCATACCCATAGGCGAGATAGGCGTAGACGCCTTTGGCAAAGTCCCTGTGTTCACAGACCGGGGTATAAGAAAAAGGGCAATAATAGCAGTAGGAAAGCAGGATATACAGCCGGATACCCTTGTTCCCCATGACAGTGGAATAATTGTACTGGGGGGCAGCAGCGATCATACAATACTCGATATATCCGACTGCGAAGAAGACTGCCGGGTAGGCGATATATTATCCTTTGACCTCACATACGGTGGGATGCTGGGAGGCATGACTTCACCATATGTTAGGAAGATACTGGTGGAATAAGCGGGTTTGGTATCGGGACCGGAGGTAATACTCAATGAAGAAAAACAAAAATATAAATATACCGCTGGCTCACCTGATGAGGCCGGAGAAGCTGGAGGATTTTGCGGGGCAGAAGCATCTTGTAGGCAAGGGAATGCTGCTTTACAGGCTCATTAAGGCTGATATGCTGTCTTCGGCAATATTTTACGGCCCCCCGGGTACCGGTAAAACCACCCTTGCAAGGGTAATAGCCAGTGAGAGCAGTTACAAATTCAGACAATTGAGCGCAGTATCCGCCGGAGTGAAGGATATAAGGCAGATTGCGGAGGAAGCCGCCAATCAAATACTTACACCCGGAGGCAAGATACTGCTTTTCTTTGATGAAATACACCGTCTCAATAAAGGACAGCAGGACGTACTGCTTCCCTATGTGGAGAACGGTACCATCGTTCTGATAGGGGCCACCACAGAGAATCCGTATTTTGAAATTAACAAGTCTTTAATATCGCGTTCAACGGTGTTCAGGTTTTATCCCCTTGATTTTCGGGACATAAAGTTGCTTCTTGAGAGGGCCATAGAAACCGTCCATAAAGTATTGGACGGGATTTTCGTCCGGATAGAAGACAGTGCTATGAAACATATAGCCGATGTGAGTGACGGGGACGCAAGACGGGCGCTCAACGCCCTTGAGCTTGCAGTAAAGACAACTCCGCCCGACAGGGAGGGCAGAATATCGATAGGGCTTGAGGAGGCGGAAAACTCGATACAGCAGAGGGCACTTCGGTATGACAAATCCGGCGACCAGCACTACGACATCATTTCCGCATTCATAAAGAGTATGAGGGGTTCGGAGCCCCAGGCGGCTATCCATTACCTTGCAAGGATGCTCCATGCAGGTGAAGATATAAACTTCATAGCCCGAAGAATTGTCATCGCCGCAGCGGAGGATGTAGGCCTTGCAAATCCCAGGGCCCTTGAAGTGGCTGTTGCCGCCGCAGAAGCGGTACGGATGATCGGGATGCCGGAGGCAAGAATAATATTGGCTGAAGCGGCACTGATGGTGACGCTTTCTCCCAAGTCAAATTCGGCTTACCTGGCAATAAACCGTGCTCTTGGGGATATAAGGGACAGGAAGATAGGTGAAGTTCCCATGCATCTAAGGGATGCCGGTTACAAAGGCGCCTCAAAACTCGGACATGGCAGGGGGTACAAGTATCCCCACGACTACCCCGGGCATTTTGTAAAACAGCAGTATCTGCCGGAAGAACTGGAAGGTGCCGGTTATTATGTCCCGACTGACCAGGGTTCGGAAAAGAACATGAAGGGGTATTATGAGTATTTGAAAAGCAAAAAACAATAAATTTCGGTATTATCCTTTTAAAATGGTGAAAAATAGAATATAATGTTATAAATGGTCGACCAAGGGGGAGTTTTTAATTGGGGGTTTTAGGGGGAA
This sequence comes from uncultured Clostridium sp., assembly GCA_964529035.1. GTDB lineage: Bacteria > Bacillota > Clostridia > Ch29 > Ch29 > CAZGUG01. The sequence goes on along the minus strand of CAZGUG010000003.1, from coordinate 28,907 downwards.
AGGACTTCCGGGTTCGATTGTCATTTCTGGGGGAGTTTGTTGACAAAGAGTTGGAAAAGGAATTTGCAGGCCATGAAGCCATGCATTCTGTGAGATTTGCAAGGCCGGCCGTATTGCTGCTGGGGATTTTGTATTTTTCCTTTGCCGTTTCTGATACCTTCCTGACAGCAAACCGGCATACCTTTAACCTGCTTTTATTAAACAGGGCCTTGTTTTTGTCTGTCAGCATACTGTTTCACATATGGCTTAAAAAGGGCAGGAGTATAAATGAATTTTTTTTAAGCCTGACCCTGTATGAAATTATAGGGGCCGGTTTTATAATACATGTTTTTTACAACTACGAGGCTCCCAACTTTTTAATACAAACCTTTAACATAATGATTGTGCTGATAGTGGTGTACATCATGCCAAACCGCTGGAGCTACAAGGTCCTGATATCATTAATAATAAGCATTGGCTTCTTTTTGATATGTTTCAAGATTTTCCCGCAGGTAAGCAGCCGTGAATTGGCCGCATCCATAACAAATACAACAATAGTGATTGCGCTGTCTGCAATATCCTCTTTTCAGATGAGCCGGCACAAACGAATACAGTTTGCCAACAATAAGGAGCTTACCAGGCTTTCGTCAAGGGATTCCCTTACCGGTATTTACAACAGGCACAGGTTTGAAGAAGAACTGCATAGGTATATAAGGCATATGCACAGATATGGAGGACAGTTGTCCCTGATACTATTCGATATAGACGACTTTAAAAGAATAAATGACAGCTTCGGGCATGCGGTCGGGGATAAAATAATTGTTAACGTTACAGAACTTGTTAAGCTTATGATAAGGGAAACCGATTTTTTCTCGCGCTGGGGCGGCGAGGAATTTGCCATTATACTTCCGGATACAGACAAGGAGGATGCCACACGGCTGGCACACAGGCTTAGGACACGGATCTGCTGCACCTATTTCGAGCCGGTCGGACAGATAACCTGCAGTTTCGGTATAGATTCATTCAAACCCGGAGACAATATTGACACTTTGATGAAAAGGGTTGACAAGTTCATGTATATGGCGAAGGAAGCAGGTAAAGACCAGGTTATCAATGCGTTTTAAAGTCCGGGGAATGGGAGAAAATGAACAAAAATATCCGGCAGTTAGTAGAAAACAAGAGAATACACGCTGCAAAAAAGGAACTGGAAAAAATGCAGGCGGCCGATATAGCCGAGATGATAGACGGTATGAATGACAAAACCGCTCTTTTGGTATTTCGCCTGCTCCCTAAGGGAGTGGCCGCCGAGGTGTTTTCTTACATGACCAGGGAAAAACAGTCCGAATTATCTGTACTTGTAAGGGAGAGCGAGCTGGAGGCAATTATCGGCCAGCTGCATTTTGACGATATGATAGACTGCCTGGAAGAGATGCCTGCCAATGCGGTTAAAAGGTTTTTGAAGAATACAAGCGATGTCAAAAGGGGCCTCATCAACGAATTTTTAAACTATCCGGATTATTCGGCGGGCAGTATTATGACGATTGAATATGTGGACCTTAAGGCGGAAATGACCATAGGGGCTGCTCTGGAACATGTCCGCCAGACAGCGCCGGATAAGGAGACTGTTTATACCTGCTACGTTGTTGACGGTTCCAGGGTGCTGAAGGGTATAATTTCACTGAAGGATTTGGTGCTGGCAAACCCGGTGAGCAGCGTTGAGGATGTTATGAAAACCAATTTCATCAGCGTGAATACCGGAAGTGACCGGGAAGAAGTTGCGGGTATTTTCAAAAAGTACGATCTGCTGGCGGTTCCGGTGACCGACCGGGAAAACAGGCTGGTGGGCATTATTACGATAGACGATATTGTGGACGTAATAGACGATGAAAATACAGAAGATTTTCACAGGATGGCGGCAATCCAGCCGTCGGATGAGAGATACCTGGCAGCGAGTGTTTTTGACCTGGCACGAAGGAGGATACTGTGGTTGTTGGTGCTGATGGTATCCGCCACCATATCCGGCAGCATAATAAGGCGGTATGAGGATATGCTCCATACAATGGTAATACTTGCATCCTTTATACCAATGCTGATGGATACCGGCGGAAATGCGGGTTCGCAATCGTCTACGCTTATAATACGCAGTATTGCACTGGGAGAAATACGGCTAAAGGATACGCCAAAGGTATTGTGGAAGGAAATTAGGGTCAGTATTATAGTGGGTCTTGTTCTCGGAACGGTAAATTTCCTGCGGATCCTGTATATTGAAAGGGCGGACATGGTGGTTTCGGTTACGGTGTCGGTTACACTCGTTATCACTATTGTATCAGCGAAACTGGTGGGGGGATTTCTGCCCCTCATAGCAAAGAAGCTTCGGATTGATCCCGCAATTATGGCGAGCCCCGTAATTACCACTACAGTTGATGCGGTGAGCCTTATTACGTATTTCTCAGTGGCAGCTGTTATTATTGGGCTGTAATAAATAGGGCGGGTCTGACACCGTCCCGTGTCAGAACAGTATATCCTCCAGGGATTTAAGGTCCTTTATGGTAATGCTGCTTTTGTCAAAATCTATTAGCCCGTCCTTTTTCATTGAAATAAGTTCCCGGGACAGCGAGGGTCTTGCGATTCCGAACTGCTCAGCCATTTTACTTCTGGTGATGGGGACTTCTATTTTCCTGCTTCCCTGTAATTTGTATTCCTCGGTGAGATAACTGGATATTTTTTCCCTTATGGTCTGATAGGATAGGTGTTTCAGTCTCTCGTTAAGCATAAGTATTTTATTGGATAGTATTTTCATGAAATTGTTGAGAAACAGGGAGCTTGTACTGCAAAGCCTCAGAATATCCGCCTCCGACAGAAAGAATACTCTGGAGAAGTCCACTGATATTATGGTGGCCGGATAGCACTTTGAACTGGAGAAAATAATTGCCTCTCCGAATATGTCCCCCTTGAACAGGCGGCTGATGGTAATACTTCTGCCTGAGGGGTAGGTTTTCTGAATTTCTACAGCCCCTTCCAGCACAATACCCACGCTTGAAGCACGGTCCCCTTCCAGTGCAATTATCCGGTTCTTTGAATAGGAAGCCGATTTGTAACGGGTATGAAGCAGCATGTCCGAGATTTCCGTTTCATCGTATCCTACAAAAAGCCTACTTGTACCCAGAGCTTTAATTAGTTTATTCATAGCAAACAGCTCCTGACAGTATTACTGCACTAAATTATATAATTCCGTTACGAAATTAAAATAAGCAGTCAAATAATATAAAAAACCCGCAGGACGGGTTTTTAACTGAAATCAATAACCGTTTCTTTTTGAATAGCAGTCTTTACAATACACCGGCCTGTCATCGGTGGGTTTAAAGGGCACATGGGCAGTCTGACCGCATTCTGCGCATACCGCCTCGTACATCCGTTTAGTACCGCGTCCTCCTCTGCGAAAGGCCTTTCTGGCGGTGCGGCATTCCGGGCATCTGGCCGGCTCGTTTTCGAATCCCTTTTCGGCATAAAATTCCTGTTCAGAAGCAGAAAAAACAAAATCTCTTCCGCATTCCTTACAATTCAAAGTCTTATCCTGATACATAAAAAAACCTCCTCTTGGCTTTGCCCATTATCTTTGAAGGGTTCCGATTACTTTCCGGGTGACAACAGGCAGCGAGAAGGAATATATAATCAGGACTTCATAAAAATAAGGGCTTTTCTAGTAGTATATATTATTATTGTCAAAATGTACATAGTAAAATTAAATGTAAGTTTACCAGACCTGTTTATTGCTGTTTAGAAAGGGTTCAGTATGGCAAAAATAATTGCTGAACGTTACTATTGAGACAGCTGTGAAAGGAATGGTGTAATGAAAGTAAAGGTGGGTATACCCAGGGCGCTGCTTTACTATAACTATTTTCCCATGTGGAATACTTTTTTCGAAGAACTGGGAGCCAGCGTGGTATTGTCAAACCTGACAAACAAGAAAATACTGGACGATGGTGTTAACTGCTGTGTGGATGACGCATGTCTGCCCATGAAGGTGTTCCATGGACATATAGTTGATTTGAGGGACAGGGTGGACTTTCTTTTCATACCCAGGTTGATAAGCGTTGAAAAAAATGAATATATATGCCCTAAATTCTGCGGCCTGCCGGATATGGTGCTGAACTCTGTCAAAGGGCTGCCGCCGGTGATAGACTGTACCATAAACTTAAGGAACGGTTACTCTTCATTGAGAAACGCAGTGCTTCAGGTGGGCCGGCATTTCACCCGCGATTACGGTAAGATTTACAGGGCGTTCAGAAGTTCTGTGGCCCGGCTGAAATGTTATGAAGGTTTAATGGAAAAGGGAGCTACGCCCCTTGAAGCCATGAATAGAGAAATTTGTACCGAGGATGATTATTGCTATACAGTAGGACTTATAGGACATCCCTATAATATTTACGACAACTATGTGAGTATGGGGATAATAGACAAGCTAAGGAACAGAAGGATAAAGGTACTGACCCAGGACATGGTGTGTGCCGGCGAATTGGACAGGATAGCCCGGGACTTTACAAAACCCATGTTTTGGAGCTTTGGCAAAAAGATTATGGCGGCATCCCAGTATCTTATTGAAGAAAGGCATGCAAGGGGGATAATTTATCTTGTGGCCTTTGGCTGCGGGCTGGATGCACTGGTAGGCGACCTGGTGGAGCGCAGAATACGAAAAAAGAAAATTCCTTTTTGCCTGCTTACAATAGATGAGCATACCGGCGAAGCGGGGATAGATACAAGGCTGGAAGCTTTCATCGACATGCTGGAATGGAAGGGGGCCGCTAAGTGTTAGTTACATTCCCGCATATGGGCAATGCATATATTGCAATGAAATCGGTACTGGAGGACCTGGGGGTGGAGGTACTGGTACCTCCGCCCTGTACCAAAAAGACACTGGAACTTGGAACAAAGCATTCTCCCGAACTGGCGTGCCTGCCGCTCAAACTGAATATCGGAAATTACATCGAAAGCCTGGAGAAGGGCGCTGAGGTAATAGTAATGGCAGGGGGCTGCGGCCCCTGCCGGTTTGGATATTATGCGGAAGTGCAGAGAGAAATACTTGAAGACCTTGGATACGATTTTAAAATGATTGTTCTGGAAAGACCCCAGGGTAACGCAAGGGATTTTGTGAAAAAAATATCCATGATAACAGGCGGCAAAAGCGTTTTTCAGGTACTTGCTTCAATTAAGAGGGCAACGCGCCTGTCCATAATGATGGATGAGCTCGAAAAACTTTGCTGGCAAACAAGACCGCGGGAGACAAAAAAGGGTACGGTGACACGCCTTATGCAAAGGTTTCACGAAGAGGCGATCAATACAAGGGGTTCAAAGCAGTTGGCCGTATTGATTGAAAGATACAAAAACAAAATGGAGCATGTGAAAACACAAAACGAAAAAGAGGTATTGCGAATTGGGATCGTCGGAGAAATTTACACTGTTATCGAGCCCTTTGTAAATATTGGTATCGCAGAAAAGCTGGGCAGCCTTGAGGTGGAAGTTGAAAAATCAATTACGGTAAGCTATTGGGTGGTAAATCACCTTATCAAGGAGGCTTTGCATTTACATAACAAGCAGGAAATCAAAGAAGCTTCCCACCCGTATCTAAGAAGTTTTGTCGGGGGGCACGGCCAGGAAAGTGTTGCCAACACCGTTATATATAACAAAAAGGGTTATGACGGTGTGATACACCTGCTGCCCTTTACCTGTATGCCTGAGATAGTGGCCAGAAGTGTCCTGCCGACAGTAAGCCGGAACAAAGGAATCCCGGTCATGACCCTTGTACTGGATGAAATGACCGGGGAAGCAGGATACATGACAAGGTTGGAAGCATTTGTGGACTTAATAAGAAGGAAAAAGGAGTTGGAAAATTTAGATGGGGAAGGGTTATTATCTGGGAATTGATGTGGGCTCGGTAAGTACTAACCTCGTACTGCTGGATGGGAATGTCAATCTGGTATACAGGGATTATCTGCGTACCATGGGACAGCCGATAAGGGTGGTGCAGGAAGGGCTTAAGGCATTGAAGGACAGAATGGGGGATATAGCGATTTACGGTGCCGGCACCACCGGCAGCGGAAGAAAGCTTGCCGGTGTCATGGTGGGTGCCGACGTGGTCAAAAACGAAATAACCACCCATGCGGTAGCGGGATTAAGCGTAAACCCGGCGGTAAACACCATATTGGAGATTGGCGGCCAGGATTCGAAAATAATTTTGTTAAGGGACGGTATCGTTACGGATTTCGCAATGAATACCGTTTGTGCTGCGGGCACCGGGTCTTTTTTGGACAGGCAGGCGGCAAGGCTTGATATACCCATAGAGGAATTCGGAGACCTGGCCCTTAAGTCCAGGGCAGAGGTAAGGGTAGCGGGACGGTGCGCGGTATTTGCCGAGTCGGATATGATACATAAACAGCAGTTGGGGCACAGGACCGAGGATATAGTATATGGACTGTGCCGGGCCCTTGTGCGTAACTATCTTAACAACCTGGGAAAGGGTAAGGATATAATCCCCCCCGTGTTGTTCCAGGGAGGCGTTGCGGCCAACAGGGGTATAAGGGAAGCCTTCAGAAGGGAATTGGACATGGAGATAGAAATCCCGCCCCACTACGATGTCATGGGAGCCATTGGTGCGGCGTTAATAGCGAAGGACAATTCCCAAAAAAAGGGTTGTACCGGTTTCAGGGGACTGGATGTATCCGAATGCAGTTTCGATGTCCGGCCTATAGACTGCAGGGGCTGCGCCAACATGTGCGAAATTGTCGAGATAGTTAAAGACGGCGTGGGAATAGCCTGTTGGGGCGACAGGTGCGGCAAATGGAGCAGCAGAACTCAAAAATATGTTTAGTCTTTCATCAAGCAAATGCTTAATATTCGGCTCTGTTACATATAATAAGTCCGTGATATTTAAAAAAGAGGTGATATTGTGAACATAAGCGCGCGGAATCAGTTTGGATTTAAGCCTTTCCTTAAGGGGAAGGTTTTTTTGTTTCTGTGTAGAATTTCTACTTTGAAACCGGGCAGTACAAATCGGGGACATTCCACTAAAAGGAGGAAATAGAATGGGAGTAATTGATCTTAGAAGTGATACGGTAACAAAACCCACCGATGAAATGCGGCAGGCCATGTACAGAGCCGAAGTAGGCGATGATGTATACAGGGATGACCCTACCGTAAACAGGCTGGAGGAACTGGCAGCCAGCGAGATGGGTAAGGAAGCGGCGCTGTTTGTCGCCAGCGGTACAATGGCAAACCAGGTTGCGGTGATGACACATACAAAAAGGGGCGACGAGATAATACTTGGTGAAAACAGCCATATTTATGTCAATGAAGTGGGTGGAATAGCGTACCTGGCCGGAGTACAGACTGCCCTGGTTACCGAAACAGACGGGGTAATGGATGATCGGGCAGTGGAAGAGAAAATCCGCACAGAAAATATACATTTTCCCGAAACAAAGCTGATATGCGTTGAAAACACCCACAATAAGGCCGGGGGAAGGGTGGTACCCATTGAAGCGATGGAAAAAATTCACCGGGTGGGACAAAAGCATAACATACCGGTGCACCTTGACGGCGCCCGCATATACAATGCTGCCGCCTACCTCAATGTGAAGGCGGAGGAGATTGCACGGTACTGCGATTCGGTTAATGTCTGCCTGTCCAAGGGACTGTGCGCTCCTATAGGATCGGTGCTGGCAGGCGGCGGAGAATTCATAGAAAGAGCAAGAAAATACAGAAAAATGCTGGGAGGCGGTATGAGACAGGCGGGTATCGTTGCCGCAGCCGGAATAATAGCCATGGAAAAGATGAGCAAAAGGCTTGGGGAAGACCATGAAAACGCGATGTTTCTTGCAAGGGGCCTTAATTCGCTGGATGGGGTTTCGGTTGATATTGACAAGGTCCAGACAAACCTGATAATGGTGGACTTTAGCGCAGCCGGCCTTAACGGAATACAAATTGCCGAAGGGCTTAAACCGTACGGAATACTGATAAACGGGACACCTTCGCCGGTGGTGCGGTTTGCAGTCCATTATTATATAACCGAAGAAGATGTAAAAAGGACAGTTCAAACAGTAAGCCTGGTTTTGAACGGGTAAAAAAATCATAAGATGAAGTCACCCCAAAACACAGCTGCCAGTAATATATTGAATAAAACAGTGAGGGGTGTTTGGGAGATGACGGCCGGGTATTATTTCGTGTTCAATTCGAGAAATCAGGCTATTTTCGTAGAAGCCAGGCTTAAGGAAAGGGGCTTTAAGGTTGAACTTGTACCAACTCCGGGAAGACTGGGCAAAAGCTGCAATTATTCGCTGGCTGCATGGGGTGATTTGATAGAAATAAAAGACATCCGGGACCAGATTATGGGATGCAGAGCGTCGATAAAGGGCGTATATAAAGCAGTCCGGGTGGGACAGTTCACAGACTATAAAAAGGTTTTATAAAGGGTATGGAAGCAAAAATAAAGGGCTGTGTTTACCCGCAACACAGCCCTTTAAACTTATTGATATGTAGACAGGCATGTTACCTGTCCGTTTATTTGCTTATGAACATTTCCGTGTAGTAGTTGCCTGAAATACCAACCCCTATATGGGTGAAGTTGGCGTTAAGAATATTGTTTCTGTGGCCTTCCGAATTCATAAAGCCTGTATGGGCCCTGTCAACGCTTGAAGTTCGTGCGATGTTTTCCCCGGCACCCCTATAATTTATACCAAAGTCCTTCATCATCTGGAAGGGTGAACCGTAAGTCGGGGATGTGTGAGAAAAATAGTTGTTTGTTCTCATATCCTCAGACTTAATCCGGGCAACCCTGGAAAGCTCGTAATCCACTTTCAGCGGGTTCAGGCCCATCTTTGTTCTCTCGCCGTTGATGAGGTTTATTAACTTTTGCTCGTCGGAGGTTAACTGGTAGCCTCCCGGATTCTGGGGCGGCTGTGGTTCGGGTTCCGGCTGTACCGGCGGCTGTGGTTCGGGTTCCGGCTGTACCGGCGGCTGTGGTTCGGGTTGTTGTTCCGGTGGCTGCGGCTCGGGTTTTGGTTCTGTGGGTGCAGGTGCGCGGTCTATGGTTCCTCTGCTGGGAAATACCCTGATATAGTTTGCACCCTGGGAAGCGGTAGGATATACATATGTAATTTTTTGTGTTCCGGTTTCTGTATATACCTTTGTTTTGTTCAGTGAATAGTATTTTACATATGTACCCGTATTTTTTACCTGTTGCCCGTTGACAGAATAATAGTTTGCTCCGAGGACGCTTTGCGTAAACAATACGATCGACATAAGAGTTACAATCAACATCATAATAAAGATTCTTTTTCTCAAACTATCACCTCTTTGAATTTTGTTTTAGTGCATTTCATCCACAACCCGATTGAAAATCCACTTCGCCTTTATATAATAATACTCCATAAGTTAACATAATGCAAACGATATACCAAATGCTGCAAAGGTAGTTTGTTCCATGAATACAGCCATGAAGATAACCGGAAAGCATTGGGAATATGGGTAACATAAAATTTCAGGCGCACATAAATTATACTGAAAATCCGATACACAGGGGTAAAAGATATCCGGAGGTAGAGATATGAAGGGACTAATACTTTGCGGTGGAAAGGGGACACGGATGAGGCCCTTTGCTTATTCTGTGGCCAAACACTTGCTGCCGGTGGCCAACAAACCGGTTATACACTATATTATAGAATCCATGAGGGAGGCCGGAATAGAGGATATATACATTGTGGTTGGAGCATCAGAGGATGGATTTACCGACAAACTGGGGGATGGCAGCCAGTGGGGAGTCTCAATAAAATATATAGTACAGGGCCGGCCTTTGGGGCTGGCCCACGGCGTTAAAATATGCGAAGATTACCTGAAGAACGGGCCCTTTGTAACGGTGCTCGGAGACAATATTATCAATCATTCCATTGGGGATATTGTAAAATATCATTACGATACCGGAGCAGACAGTACAGTACTTCTTTCCAGGGTAGAAAACCCCGAAAGATATGGAATTGCTACATTAATTGACGGGAAAATTATAAGGCTGGTTGAAAAACCCAAAAACCCCGAAAGCAGCTATGCGGTGGTTGGAATGTACGTATTTAACAGCAAAATCTTCCATGCCATAGAACGAATCAAACCCTCTGAAAGGGGAGAGCTTGAGCTTACCGATGGAATAATGGAAATGATAAAAAGAGGGGACAAAGTGGGCTGCAAACTGACTAAAAAATGGTGGATTGACGTGGGAAGTCCGGAGGACCTGCTCAGGGCCAATAAAAGAATGCTGGGCAGTATACAGAAAAACCTCCAGGGACAAAGGGTTTACGGGAGCAAAATCGCAGACAGGGTAGTAATTGGGGAAAACTCGGTAATAGAGGATTCTGTCGTAGACAACTATTCAATAATAGGCAGAAACGTTGTGGTGAAAAAATCCCATATTGGCCCCTATACTTCGATAGGGGACGGCAGCAGGCTAGAGGAAGTCAATATCAGAAGCAGCATAGTAATGGAAGACTGCATAATAGAAGGGGTGCCTGCCGATATCTGTATGAGCATTATAGGTAGGGGAAGCGTAATAAATACGAAAAGAGACCGGAAAAATATAAACATGTGGATTGGACAGGACAGCATAATAAAGGGGATTTAAACGTGAAGGGCAGCCCCTGCCGCCGAATAAACCCGAGTGAAACAGTAGAAAATAAACTTAGATGTATTGACAACAAATATTCTCTGTGCTATTGTATCTTTAGTAATCCCTACTGAAAAGGTCGGGATTGAGGAGGTGCGTGTTTTGATACTGTCGACCAAGGGTAGATATGGAGTAAGGGCTGCCTTTGACCTTGCCCTTCATTATGGAGAAGGGCCGATACCGCTAAAAAGCATAGCCGAAAGGCAGAACATATCCGATCCCTACCTGGAGCAGTTGATAGCAGTTTTGAGAAAGGACGGACTGGTGAACAGCGTCAGGGGAGCACAGGGGGGATATATGCTGTCCCGCCGGCCTTCCCAGATCAGCGTTGGAGATATAATAAGGTCCCTTGAGGGGCCCATGGCTCCGGCAGAATGCGTGCTGGACGACCAGGACAAGGAGTGTATAAAGGCGGATTACTGCGTTACCAGGGTTTTATGGGAAAAGATAAGGGATAGTATAAACAATGTAATCAACTCGGTCAGTTTACAGGATATGATCGAGGATTATAAGAGGATGGAAAAGGATTATTCAAAAGAAGAGGGGGACATTTACTGTGACAAAAAGAGTCTATGTTGATAATTCCGCCACTACTCCTATGCACCCACAGGTGCTTGAGGAAATGCTACCATATTTCACCGAAAGGTTTGGCAATCCGTCCAGCATCCATTCCTTTGGCAGGGAAGGAAAGCAGGCCATGGACAGGGCCAGGGACCGGGTAGCCAAAAGCCTTGGAGCCGGAAGCGGCGAGATTTATTTTACAGGCAGCGGTACCGAAGCGGACAACTGGGCCCTGAAGGGGACAGCTTATGCCAACAGAGACAGGGGCAATCATATAATAACCAGCAAAGTCGAACACCACGCCGTACTTCATGCCTGTAAATACCTGGAAAGATACGGGTTTGACGTTACCTACCTGGATGTGGATGAATACGGCATGGTTAATCCCGAAGACCTGAAGAAGGCAATAAAAGATAGTACAATACTTATATCAATAATGTTCGCCAATAATGAAATTGGCACAATACAGCCGGTCGAGGAAATAGGGAAAATTGCAAAGGGAAAAGGGATATACTTTCACACAGATGCGGTGCAGGCCATGGGCAATATAGCAATAGATGTTGAAAGGCTGAATATTGACCTTCTTTCGATATCGGCACACAAAATCAGGGGCCCCAAGGGTGTGGGAGCACTGTATATAAAAAAGGGAGTTAAGATTGACAACCTAGTACACGGAGGAGCCCAGGAACGAAAAAAAAGATCGGGTACCGAAAATATTGCATCGGTGGTCGGCCTGGGCAGAGCGGCCCAGCTCGCTTCGGATAACCTTGAAGGACACGTACGGAAAATGACCTTGTTAAGGGATAGGCTTATTGACGGAATCAGGGAAAGAATTGAACATGTCAGGCTTAACGGTCACCCAACGCAGAGACTTCCAAACAATATTAACTTTTCCTTCGACTTCATTGAGGGAGAAGCGCTTCTTTTAAGCCTTGACATGGTGGGTATAGCAGCTTCTAGCGGCTCTGCCTGTACTTCAGGTTCCCTGGACCCTTCCCATGTGCTGCTGGCCACCGGCCTCTGCCATGAAACGGCCCACGGATCGCTCAGGATAAGCCTTGGTGATATAAACACCGGGGAAGACATAGATTATATTTTGGAACAGCTGCCGCCGATAGTGGAAAGATTAAGGAAGCTGTCGCCATTATTTAAGCAGTGTGAAGGGGGAAAGGTACATGTATAACGAAACGGTAATGGAACATTTTACAAACCCGAGAAATGTAGGAGAAATAGAAGACGCCGACGGTATTGGTGAAGTCGGCAGTCCCCAGTGCGGCGACATAATGAGAATTTATCTGAAAATTGAGGATAATATAATAAAGGATATCAGGTTCAAGACCTTTGGCTGTGCCTCTGCCATAGCATCAAGCAGTATAATGACAGAGATGGTTAAGGGAAAAACCGTGGAAGAAGCACTAAAGCTTACCAACAAAGATGTGGTGGAAAAACTGGGAGGCCTTCCTGCACCAAAAATACACTGTTCGGTGCTGGCCGAGGACGCCATAAGGAAGGCTGTAGAGGATTACAGACAGAAACAAAAAGTAAAAAACCGCGGGTGAGGATATGAATGCTGAAAAGGTAGTAATGGCAATGAGCGGCGGTGTTGACAGTTCAGTGGCTGCTGCTCTTTTGCTTAAGAAGGGTTACAGCGTAATAGGGGTAACCATGCAGTTGTGGCCGGATGCGGGAGGAGCCCAAAGGGAGGGTGGATGCTGTTCCCTATCCGCGGTGGAGGATGCAAGAAGGGTGGCGTCAATGCTCGGGATACCCTATTATGTGATGAATTTCAAGGACTATTTCCAGGAAAAGGTCATTGATTATTTCGTGAAGGAATACCTGGAAGGCAAAACCCCCAACCCATGCATAGCCTGCAACCGTTATGTCAAATTCGAAGAACTAATGAGGAGAGCCCACAGCCTTGGTGCAAAGTATATAGCCACGGGACATTACGCAAGAATACGGTACGACAACAAGTTGAACAGGTTTGTGCTGAAAAAATCCAGGACCCGGGAAAAGGACCAGACCTATGCGCTGTACAATATGACCCAGTACCAGCTTGAGCATACGCTTATGCCCCTGGGAGAATATACAAAGGACGAGACCAGGAAAATTGCGAAAGACCTGGGGCTTTCGGTTGCGGACAAGCCCGACAGCCAGGAAATATGCTTTGTCGACGATAACGATTACGGCAGCTTCATAACCAATTGGGTTTCACGGGAAATACACGGGGGCAGTTTTGTCGATACAAAAGGAAATGTATTGGGCAGGCACAGGGGTGTAATACACTATACAATCGGTCAGAGGAAAGGGCTTGGCCTTGCCTTGGGCAGGCCGGTGTATGTGGTTGATATTGATGCTGAAAACAATGTTGTTGTTGTGGGCGACGAGACAGAATTACTGGGAGAAGCGTTTATTGTCGAGGACGTGAATTATATTCCCTTTGAAAGGCTTGATAATCCGTTGATGGTTAAGGTTAAAATTAGGTACTCGGCAAAGCCGGCGGATGCCGAGATAATTCCGCTGGAGAAAAGTACCCTGGAGGTAAGGTTGAAAACGCCCCAAAGGGCAATAACACCGGGCCAGTCGGCGGTTTTTTACAGAGACGACCTGGTGGTGGGCGGCGGAACAATAAAAAAATTGATACATTAATTAACAAAAATGCACTTATTTACAGTGCATTTTTGTTAGTTAATATCTAAAACTATATAGAAAGCAGCAATCCTTGGGAGAGAGATTTTTTGAAAAAAGTTTCGGATATAGTGGGAATGGAAGTGGTGGATTCAAAGGGCGGTGCAATAGGCGAAGTGGAAGGGGTGCTGTGCTCGAGGGCCAGGGGAAGGATAATGGGCATTAAAATTAGAAGAAAGAAACCGGCCAGGGGACAGGCGATTGTACATTACAAGGATATACTAAGCTTTGGGGACGACCTGCTTATTATTAACGACAGGCTAATTACAGACAGTGCGGATATTCCTCCGGAAATAGCCAGGGTACTGGAAGAAGAGGACGTTACCGGTTATACGGTACTTACCGCCGAGGGAAAGGAACTGGGCACAATAAGTGATGTAATGATAAGCGAGGCGAACGGCGGTATAGAAGGGTACCTGGTTGCCGGAGACCTTTTTGATGACCTTGTGAAGGGAAGGAAGATGCTCAGGCTGGAAAGAACGGCGATGGTAGGGAACGGGCATATAACCCTTGATGCAAGTAGTACCGGCCGCAGTGTCCATGAAACAGGCGGACTCAAAAATATATTCAAGCTGAATGAAAAAAACTAAGCAAAGGGAGTGTAGATATGGACAACAAGTTTATCCGCGGACTTATTATGGGCGGCATGATTGGGGCTGCGTTTTCGATGATGATGCCGCAGTCGGCACCCAGAACCAGGAGACGAATGCAGAGGACGGGCAGGCGCATAGCCGGCAGGGCCGTTAATCTGATGCAGGATGCCAAGGACATGGTAAGGTAGATTTACAGAAAGCGACCTAGTCGCTTTCTGCTGTATAGGGAGGACAGGAGTTGACGGTCAAAACAAAAAAAATTGTTCTTTCAGCCGCGGCATCCCTTCTTGTATTACTGCTGGCAGTATTTATTGTAAGGAACAGAAGCCTTATATGGCTGGTACTGAAACCCTTTGTTATAGGCATTATTATTGCCTATGTATTCAACCCGCTGGTGGAAGCAGTGATAATTAAGGGAAGCAACAGAATAACAGCCGTAGTCTTTGTATATTCAGTTGTTTTTGGCGTTCTTGCGGGGATTTCATATTACCTTCTGCCTTCTGTGTACAAGGAAACGGTAAAACTTATGGATGTACTGCCGGACTACGCGTTTAAATCAAAAAGTTTTCTTGACAATATTTATATCCGGTTCAGCAGGACTTTAACCCCCGAGCTAAGGGAAGTAATCAGGGACAATATAGATTTTGTTCAGGAACTGGTAATAAGCCAGATTAAAAATCTGTCCGAAAAATGCCTGGCTTTTTTCGGAGGACTAATTAACTGGATAATTGCACTGGTAATCTCCTTTTACCTGTTGAAGGACAAGAAATATTTCGTAAAGCTTATTGAATACATTGTACCTGTGAGCATGAGACAGGATGCTGCTAAGATAACCGGCGAAATAAACACCGTGCTTACCAGGTTTATCCGCGGACAGCTGCTGGTCTCGTTAATTGTAGGGATATCGGCGGCGATAGGTTTTTTGCTTATTGATTTAAATTTTGCCGTGCTTATGGGTATAATTACAGGCCTGGGCAATATCATACCCTACTTCGGGCCGATTTTCGGCGGTATACCGGTGGCGATTATAGGCTTTATGGAGAGCCCTGCAAAAGCGCTGTGGGCGGTGGTTGTGGTAATTATTGTACAGCAGCTGGAAAGCGGAATAATTACGCCAAAAATCATAGGTGACAGCGTAGGCATACACCCGGTATTCATAATTATGTCGCTGCTGATTGCGGGACAGTCCTTCGGGCTTATCGGATTATTTTTTGCAGTTCCTGTTGCTGCCATATTAAAGATTCTTGCCGTATATGTATTTAACAGGATTGTAAATATTATTTGACAACAAGGGGCAGTTTATATATAATTCTATTTAAAATTAAAACATAGGAAAAACAGTGAAGGGAAGGAGTAACCCGATTCCGTTTCCACAGAAAGAAAGCACACGGCTGAAATGCTTTCGGAACTGGGCGGGTGAAGCAGTCCCGGAGTTGCAGTATCGAAACCTACAGTAGATACTGCCGGATATATCCGTTACAGGTTTAAGAGGCCAAATTAGGCAATTAGGGTGGTACCGCGGGTTAACCCCCGTCCCTGACACCGGTCAGAGACGGGGGTTTTTGTATTGCGGTGTGTCCCCTGACCCGAAAGACTATCAATCGGGGACATTCCGCAAGAAGGAATACCCGTTGTAAAGGTGTGTCCCCATTCCACTAAGAGGAGGTTGTGTAAATGGAACAATTGGGTTTGAACGAAATCCGGGAACGATATCTGAAGTTTTTTGAGGGCAAAGACCATCTGAGGCTGCCGAGTTTTCCACTTGTTCCGCAAAATGATAAAAGCCTGCTTTTGATAAACAGCGGTATGGCTCCTTTAAAGCCGTATTTCACCGGGGCGAAGACCCCGCCGGCCAAAAGGGTAACCACGTGTCAGAAGTGTATCAGAACACCGGATATTGAAAGGGTTGGGAAAACGGCAAGGCACGGTACTTTTTTTGAAATGCTGGGTAACTTCTCGTTCGGAGACTATTTTAAGAACGAAGCCATAGCATGGGCATGGGAGTTTGTTACCGAAGATTTGAAGCTGCCGGAGGACAGGTTATGGATTACCATATACAAGGATGACGATGAAGCCTTTGAAATCTGGCATAAATCGATAGGAATACCGGCGGACAGAATTGTCAGAATGGGCAAGGGGGATAACTTCTGGGAAATTGGCCTCGGGCCCTGCGGCCCCTGTTCGGAAATCTACTTTGACAGGGGAGAAGAATACGGCTGCGGTAGCGAAGACTGTAAAGTGGGATGTGACTGTGACAGGTATGTGGAATTCTGGAACCTGGTGTTCACACAGTTTGACAGGGATGCGGAGGGCGTATACCACAGGCTGGAAAATCCCAACATCGATACCGGAATGGGACTGGAGAGAATGGCGGCGATAATGCAGGGCGTGGATACCATGTTTGAGGTGGACACAATCCGTCATATACTTGAATACATTGCAGAAATAACCGGTAAAAAGTACGGGCGGGACCCGAAAGCCGACGTATCGATACGGGTCATAACAGACCATATAAGAGGAGTTGCGAATATGATTAGCGACGGGGTGTTGCCTTCCAACGAGGGCAGAGGCTATGTGCTGAGAAGACTCCTGCGGAGGGCCGCCCGTCATGGAAAGCTGCTGGGAGTTCATAAAAGCTTTTTGTATGATGTATCAACAAGGGTCATAGAGGTATCCGGAAAGGCCTACCCGGTCCTGGAGGAAAAAAGGGACTATATACAGCGAGTTATAAGGCTGGAGGAAGAAAGGTTCCAGGAGACGCTGGACCAGGGGCTTAACATCCTGCAGGAATACGCAGGCGGAATAAAGGATGCGGGAACCGATGTCCTGCCGGGTGACAAGGCCTTCAAGTTGTATGATACCTACGGGTTTCCGCTGGATTTGACCCGGGATATACTGGAAGAAGAGGGCATAACGGTGGACGAAAAGGGGTTTGAGGCTGAAATGGCGGCTCAAAGGGAAAGGGCAAGGGCTGCCAGGGCGGAAGCCCAGGCTGTGGGATGGAGCGACGAGGCGTCTTCGCAGTTGGAAGGAATAGCTGCCACACGATTTGAAGGCTATGAAAAAAACAGCCTGGAAACAGAAATTGCGGCAGTTTTAAAGGATAATGCCCTTGTGAAACAGGCGGTGGAGGGAGACAGAATAGCAGTGGTATTGGATGCCACTTCCTTCTACGCGGAGAGCGGGGGCCAGGTAGGAGATACGGGTGAAATAAAAAATAATGCCTTTGTTATGGAAGTGGAGGACTGCAAAGCCCTGCAGGGAAAATTCCTGCATATAGGCTATGTAAAGACAGGTATAATAAAACCCGGGATGAAGGTTTCTGCCGTTATCAATGATGGTCGCAGGACAGATATTGCACGAAACCACACCGCCACGCACCTTTTGCACAGGACGTTGAAAAAAGTGCTGGGAAATCACGTGGAGCAGGCAGGTTCGCTTGTGGAGCCGGACCGGTTGAGGTTTGATTTTACACACACTTCGGCAGTGACAGCAGAACAATTGGAACAGGTGGAGACCATTGTAAACCAAAGGATACTTGACGATCTGCCGGTTGAAACGCTGCAAACCGATTTGGAAAGTGCCAGGGAAATGGGGGCCACCGCCCTTTTCGACGAAAAGTACGGAAAACTGGTACGGGTGGTTAAAGCTGGCGATTTCAGCATCGAGCTGTGCGGGGGGACGCATGTTGACAGAACCTCGTCCATCGGGGTGTTTGTGCTTGCCGGAGAGAGCGGTATAGCAGCCGGAGTGAGGCGTATAGAAGCCCTTACCGGAAGAAAAGCGCTTGAATATTTGAAGGGCAGGGAAAACATTTTGAAGGAAGCGGCTCTCTTACTGAAATCCTCCCCGGAAAACCTAAAAGGCAGGATAATTAGCCTTATGGAAGGGCTAAAAACAAAGGATCGGGAAATGGATTCATTAAGACAAAGGCTTGCGGCAGGAGAAACCGAAAGGCTGTTAAACCGTGCAAAGGATGTTAAGGGCGTCAAACTGGTTGCAGCCCGCGTGGATAACCTTGACATGAACGGGCTGAGAAACCTTGGCGACAGCCTGAGGGACAAACTGGAATCCGGAGTGGTGGTACTTGCCTCGGTAAATGGTGAAAAAATAAACATGGTGGCTATGGCTTCCAAGGATGCCGTTACGGCCGGAGCCCATTCCGGCAGGATTATTAAAGAAGCTGCAGCGGTTGCCGGCGGTGGTGGCGGGGGAAAACCGGATATGGCCCAGGCCGGTGCAAGAAAACCGGAAAAAATAACGGAAGCCCTTGACAAGGCATATGAAATCCTACAATCACAGTTAAAATAAACACTCCCCTAAAACGGCCGGCTGCCTTACCGGCCGTTTTAATTTTTTGGAAGGGTGCCTTCGGGTATTTACCTAAGATTTATTTGTATTTGGTCAGCATGTATATTAATATATAATATATGGTAATAAATATTAAAAGGGGAGTGTTGAGCATGTTTAAGGATACGGATAAAACCATGAAGTTCAGCGTTGAAAAGGAAGAACGTGAAAGGGTTAAAAAAGTACTTTCAACGGTATACAACGCTCTTAAAGAAAAGGGGTATAATCCCATAAACCAGATGGTGGGGTATATTATCTCCGGCGACCCTACATATATTACCAGCCATAATAATGCCAGAAGCCTGATAGGCAAGGTTGAAAGGGACGAAATACTTGAAGAAATAGTCAAGGAATACCTGAAGAACCTATAAGCGAAGAAGTACAAGGCGGGTGTTATCCTTTGTGAAACCAATCGGGGGCATAGCAGCATCCTGTATTTTAATTTTTTTTGCTTTGTTTTGCGAAGCGGCACAGGCAAAAAGCTGCGACGATAACGATAAAAAGGCTGTGCTTGTGATAGTTGACAGAATATCCTTTGAGGATGTGGAAGACCTTCACGGGTTCAGGCAGATTATAGACGGCGGGTCTATTGCTATCATGAACAACAGACCCTCGGGAACCTACAGTGCCTGCAAGGGTTACATCAATATTGGCAGCGGAGCAAGGGCCGAGGGTACGGCATCTGCGGCCGCGGCACTGAAAGCTGACCGGGAGGCAAAAAAGCTGTTTTATAGCCGGACAGGCCGGACAGTAAGCGAAGGTATGCTGGTAAACCCGAACATAAACAGGCTGATAAGCCAGAATAAAAGGGGCGAATACGGTGCTGTAGTTGGCAGTTTGGGACATTTTTTAAGAAGTGAGGGCCTAAGGACGGCAGTGCTTGGAAATGCCGACTGCGGGGACAACCAAATAAGATGGGCAGCATCAATTGCGATGGACAGGGACGGAATAGCGGATGACGGTGTGGTTGACGAAGGAATACTTATGGAAGATGGGGGTTTTCCCACCGGTCGGCGCACCGATTATTCCAAAATGACAATTTTGTTTGAAGAACTGCTGAAGAGTTCGGATTTTATTGTTATTGAAACCGGTGATTTAACAAGAATAGAAGAAAGCAGGGACATGTATAACGACCAAATGTACCAGGCCCATAGATACGATGCCCTGAGGAGGATAGGTGAGTTTCTTTGCCATCTTAAAGAAAGAGCGGATTCGAAAAACTGGCTGGTAATGCTTGTTACTCCGTATCCTTCGGAAGCCGGTATATCACGGGGAGCCAGGCTGACACCGCTGGTTGTGTACGGCGACGATTTTCCGGCCGGGCTGCTTACCTCCGGCACAACCCGCAGGGACGGAATAGTTGGCGGTATAGATATAGCACCTACGGTGCTGGAGTTTTTCGGTATCTCCACGGATGAACTTGTCGGACGGCCCTTAAGGGTGGTACCGATGACCGGCAACCTGGAAGAGGTAAAAAAAATAAACGAAAACACCGTTAACACATCCAATTTCAGATATCCCATACTGTACAATTATGCATTGTTTGTAATATTTGTGGTACTGCTTGGACTTTTTACAATACTGTATCCCGGGTTTTGGGAGGGCAGGCTTGTTCCGGTGGAAGAGTTTGCGCTTGTTTCCATAATGCTTTTTCCGGCTGTTCTGCTTCTGCTGCCGTTGGCCGGCCTTAAGACAATTACCGGTTTGTCCGCAGCGGCGGTTCTTACGGTTGCAGCCGCCGGGTATGCCGCATTATTGTATATTAAGGATGCGAACAAAATGCTGCTGTTTACATCCGGCATAACAACTGCTGCAATTATTCTGGATATTGTAACCGGCGGCGGTATGATCAAAAACTCGGTTCTCGGTTACGACCCGATAATAGGAGCCCGGTACTACGGTATTGGGAACGAATATATGGGCGTTGCCGCCGGCAGTGCGATAGTTGCCTCCTGTTCGCTTCTTGAGCAGGGCAGAGCCGGTTTGAAGCTGATTACAGCCTTGCTCTGCATTGTAGTTATTGTGATAGGATATCCGGGCCTTGGTGCCAACATGGGAGGAGCCGTTACCTGCCTTTTGGCCTTCGGGTTTTTTACCCTGCGCATTAGGGAAGTACCGGTTGGAATAAGGCATGCTGCGGCCATTGGAATAATAATGGCAGCTGTATTAACGGCTTTTTTGCTGGCGGATATGATATTTCTCGAAGACCAGTCTCACCTGGCGGCAGCGGCTCAGGGGACGGTCAGAACCGGTCCTTTGCATATACTTGGGATTGTACAGAGGAAGGTCCTGATGAATCTTAAACTGCTGAGATATACTTTTTGGACCAAAGTGCTTATTACGGTTATAGCGGTGACAGGGATACTGTTTTACAGACCGGTGGGTATCTTCAAAAGGGTATTTGCAAAACGCCCGTATTTTACCAAGGGTTGGTCGGCCCTGGTGGTGGCTGCGGCTTCAGGGATGGCGGTCAACGATTCCGGTGTGGTGACCTCCGCCACCGGCAGCATATTTTTTATTACAAGCATGCTATATATACTTCTGCAGGAAAGAAAAATAGAAAGGGAGACGGCTTAAATGCCGTAAAAAGAGAATGGAATACAGAAGACTGGGAAAAACCGGGATAAAGGTATCCAGGCTGTGTTTTGGCAGTCTTACCATAAGTCCGCTGCAGGCAAACCTTCCGGCTGCAGATGGCGCAAGGTTGATACAAGAGGCTATGGATCGGGGGGTCAACTTTTTGGATACCGCCGAACTATATGACAATTACGGACATATAAGGGAAGCCATGCGTGGAAAGCCCAGGGACAAACTTGTAATAGCCACCAAAACCTATGCATATACCCGGGAAATGGCGGAAAAAAGCCTTAAAAAGGCCATGAACGAAATAAAAACAGACCATATTGATATATTTCTCCTGCATGAGCAGGAGAGCGAGCTGACGCTGAAGGGCCATAGTGAAGCAGTGGAATACTTAATAAATGCCAGAGACAAGGGCTATATATCAGCTTTCGGGGTGTCCACCCACCATATTGAATGCGTAAAAGCAGCGGTAAAATTGGATGAAATTGAAGTAATTCATCCTATAGTAAACATAAGGGGGCTGGGTATAGCCGACGGCGGGGCTGAAGAAATGCTGTTGGCGGTGGAAAGGGCCGGTGACTGCGGTAGGGGAATATATGCGATGAAACCGCTGGGAGGCGGCAATATTAACCGGGATTTCCGCCGATGTTTGGATTTTGTGTTAAAAATACCCCATATAGATTCCATAGCTGTGGGTATGCAGTGCATTGAAGAGTTGGAGGCCAACCTGGCATTTTTCGAAAACCGACCGGTTGACAAAAAAACTGCTGATATGCTGGCAGGCCGAAAAAGACGCCTTATTATAGAACCCTGGTGCGAGGGATGCGGCAGCTGCATAAAGGCATGCAGCCAGGGGGCGCTGCATATCAGGGACGGGAAAGCGGCGGTAAGGCAGGATATGTGTACACTGTGCGGTTATTGTGCGGCAAGATGCAGAAACTTTTATATAAAGGTAATATAAAGCTGGATAGGGTGGTGTGTGAGTTGAGGGTTTTGGGACTGGATTTAGGGGACAGAACCATAGGAGTTGCGGTGAGCGATACACTGGGCTGGACGGCACAGGGACTGACCACTATAAGACGAACGGATATTGATACGGATGTTGAGAAGATTAAGGAACTCATCCGGGAATGGAACATTTTAAAAATAGTGGTGGGGCTGCCAAAGAATATGAATTCCACAATAGGCCCCCAGGGGGAAAAGGCGATAGAATTCGCCGGGCTTTTGGAAGAGGTCACGGGGCTGGAGGTCCTGCTGTGGGACGAAAGACTGTCCACGGTTGCAGTGGAGAGGATGCTCATTGAAGGCAATGTCAGCAGGAACAAAAGGAAAAAGGTGATTGACAAGGTTGCGGCTGCATTTATTCTGCAGGGATATCTTGATAACAGGAACAACACGCGTTGACAGCATAATCATATTATAATAAAATTTACCTGTGATACTGGAGGTGCTGGTTTTGGAAGAAGACAGGGAATTAATCGTACTGTATGACGAAGAGGATAACGAGTGCCGTTTTGAAGTGCTGGCGGTTTTGGACGTGGATGAGGGAAGATACGCGATTCTTATGCCGGCGGACGATAACGACGAGGACGAAGAGGCCTATGTATTGAGGATAGAACAGGATGAGAACGGCCGGGATATATTGATAGGGATTGACAACCAACATGAGCTGAACACGGTGGTGGAAGCTTACGAAGAACTGGTAAGACAGGAAAACAATCAACATAATTAGAATATGGTAACCCATACGAGACATTAACCGGTTGGAGGAAAACCATGGAGCGATTGGTATCACTGGAAGAAGTATATGAATACGACAGAAGGAAGGTAAGGGAAGGTTACAGGGAGCACATAAATCCCGGGATGACCAGCATGTTGGCCCTGCTTGATTTTGACAAGAGGTTTGTAAAGGCGGAAGGTGTGAAGGTGTGGGACCGGCAGGGAGATGAATACCTGGATTTTTTAGGTGGTTATGGAGCCTTAAACCTGGGGCATAACCCGGCGGTTGTTAATGAAGCCGTGCAGAGGGTAAAGGATGCACCCAATATACTGCAGGCTTCGCTTAATCCCTTCGCCGCTGCCCTGGCTGAAAACCTTGCCCGCGTTACGCCCGGGGATTTAAAGTATTCTTTTTTCTGCAACAGCGGTACCGAAGCGGTGGAAGCTGCTTTAAAAATGGCTAGGTTGTGCAGCAAAAAAAGCAGGATACTGTACTGCAGCAATTCTTTCCACGGGAAATCCTTCGGTTCTCTGTCGGTTACAGGAAGGGACAAGTACAAAACACCCTTTGGACCTATTTTGCCCGACTGTCAGCCGGTGGAGTACAATAACCTGCCAGCTCTGGAGGAACAACTGTTAGAAAAAGACACTGCGGCGGTAATATTGGAACCAATACAGGGAGAAGGCGGTATAATTGTACCGGATGCCGGATATCTAAGGGGTGTCAGGGAATTATGCGACCGGTACAATGCGCTGCTTATAGTCGATGAAATACAGACCGGGCTTGGCAGAACCGGCAAATACTTCGACTGCCAGCATGAGAATGTGGTACCGGACATTATGTGCCTTGCAAAGTCTCTTGGGGGAGGAATAATTCCCCTGGGAGCCTGCATAGCCACCGGTAAGGTATACAAAAAAGCCTACGGCAGCATGGAAAGGTGTCTTCTGCATACATCCACCTTCGGCGGCAATTCGAGGGCAATGGCTGCGGGCATAGCGGCCCTTGGATATATTGTAGACAACCGGCTGGATAAGAAAGCAGGGGAAATGGGAGAGTATGCCCTCGAAAAAATGCGGGACATGAAGGAAAGATACCCGCTTATAAAGGATATAAGGGGAAGGGGCCTGATGATTGGTGTAGAGTTTCACAGCGGAGAAGGAAGCTTAATAAATAAGCTTTCGGGTGGAACTGTTTCCAGGCTGGGTAAAGAGTATATAGGTGCCGTAGTGGCAGGAGAGCTTTTAAACAAATACAGGATAATAACCGCCTATACGCTGAACAACCCCAACGTAATAAGGCTGGAGCCGCCGCTTATAGTAAGCAGGGAACAGATAGACTATATGGTTGAAAGCCTCGGCAGGATTATGGAGGCAAACAGGAACGCATTTCGCATGGTATTGTCCGGGGTAAAAAGTTCGGTAGCCGGTAAACTGAAAGACAGGTAAGGCATATTATGCTTAATAGGTTTAAAAAAGGAAAGAATTGAAAGAATATAAGATATGGTGGTTAGGAGTGTAAGGAATAAGGTGACCGGCCGGAATGCAATACTAAACAAGTTTAAAGAAAAGGGATACAAATTTACGCTGCAGAGAAAAGTTGTGGTTGATATGCTGTTGGAGAACAAGGGAAAACACATGTGTACAGAGGATATATATACCCTTGCCAAAAAGAAATGTCCAGAAATCGGCCTTGCAACAGTATACAGGACCCTGCAGCTTCTGGAGGAGCTTGGGGCGGTCAACAAACTGAATTTTGATGACGGCTGCAGCAGATACGAACTGTCCCAACAAGACAAGGACCACCAGCATCATCACCTGATATGCATATCCTGCGGACGGGTGCAGGAAGTGGAAGATGATTTGCTTGAACATTTGGAAGAAAAAATAGAGGAAAAAAACCTCTTTAAGGTTATAGATCACAGGGTGAAGTTTTTCGGCTTGTGCAGCAGTTGCAAAGCCAAATAAGACACCTGTCCGGGTGTTTTTTATTGGGTATAATATATCGGTTAAGGAACGGAAACCGAAATGGTATTAGCCGGTATTTTTGTTTAACGGATACACAAATAACATAGGGGCAATTAAGAGGAGAGTGAAGAAATGGCAGATGACAGAAATGGCGGAAAGGTTCGGATTATTCCCCTGGGAGGACTGAACGAAATCGGCAAAAACATGACGGTAATAGAACAGGGTGGCGACATAATAGTGGTGGATTGCGGATTAACCTTTCCCGAGGAGGAAATGCTGGGAATAGACATTGTGATACCCGATATTTCATACCTGGTTAAGAATAAGGATAAAATAAGGGGAATAGTGCTGACACACGGACATGAGGACCATATAGGGGCTCTGCCCTATGTACTTGAACAGATTAACGTGCCGGTATACGGCACCAGGCTTACCCTCGGGCTGGTGAAAAACAAGCTGGCAGAATTCAATATGGTTGAAAACTGCCGGATGATAACCATAAGCGCCGGGGACAGGGTAGAGCTTGGAAGCATGAGCCTGGAGTTCATACGAACCAGTCACAGTATAGCGGATTCGGTGGCACTGGCGATAACCACCGATATAGGGATTATTGTTCACACAAGCGATTTCAAGGTGGATTTCACACCAATAGACGGTGAAATGATGAACCTTCACAAGTTTGCGGAACTGGGTAAAAAGGGAGTCCTGCTGATGATGGCGGACAGTACCAATGTCGAGCGGCCGGGATATACCATGTCAGAAAGCACGGTAGGACAGACCTTTGACGATATTTTTGCCGGTACCACAAACAGGATTATAGTGGCTACCTTCGCTTCCAATGTGCACAGGATACAGCAGATTATTAACTCCACCCACAAGGTGGGCAGGAAACTGGCTGTGTGCGGCAGAAGCATGGTTAATGTGGTGGGAGTTGCATTTGAACTTGGTTACCTGGATATACCCGACGGTCTGCTTGTTGACATAGACGAGATTGGCAGGTACAGGGACCATGAGCTCACCATACTTACCACCGGCAGCCAGGGCGAGCCGATGTCAGCCCTCACCAGAATGGCGAATGCGGACCACAGGAACGTTGAAATACTGCCCGGTGATATGGTGATAATTTCCGCCAGCGCTATACCGGGGAATGAAAAGCTTATCGGCAGGGTAATAAACAGGCTGTTTGCCAAAGGAGCAAACGTGATATATGAAGACCTGGCCGATATCCATGTGTCCGGTCATGCGTGCCAGGAAGAGCTTAAGCTGATACATTCCCTGGTAAGGCCGAAGTTTTTTGTCCCGGTCCATGGAGAGTACAGGCACCTGGAACGCCATGCACGTCTTGCAAAATCATTGGGCATGGACAGCAGCCGGATAATACTGGCTGAGATTGGCAATGTCATCGAATTGACCCGCGAGTCTGCAAAAATAAACGGCAAAGTGACCGCCGGAAAGGTACTGGTAGACGGGCTGGGAGTTGGAGACGTGGGAAACGTGGTGCTCAGGGACAGGCAGCACCTGGCACAGGACGGTCTTATGGTGGTGGTGGTCACCATATCCAAGGAAAAGGGTGGAATAATAGGAGGTCCGGACATTATATCAAGAGGATTCGTGTATGTCAGGGAATCAGAAGATTTGATGGAACAGGCCCGCGAAGTGGTCAAAGATGCACTGGCCCGCTGTGAACAGAAGCATATTACCGAATGGGCCACCCTGAAATCGGGTATAAGGGACAGCCTCAGAAGCTTTTTGTATGAGAAGACCAAACGAAAGCCCATGATACTGCCTATAATAATGGAGATATAGCAAAAAATACCGGCTGATTGAATATAAATTAGGGAGGACGGTTATGTGGCTTTGTATGATGTTTCTTGTATTGGGAATAGTATTGGGGGTATCCGGGAGAATACCGGCCAAAGCAGCAGAAAAAAGCGCCGGGTTCCAGTTCTGGTCACTGCTGCTTATACTGTTTGCAATGGGCGTATCAATCGGTTCAAACGATGAAATAATCAAAGGCTTTCTGTCAATTGGTTTGCACTCGGTGGTGTTTGCGGCAGCCGCCATAACAGGGAGCCTCGTTCTGGTCAGAATGCTAAAACCGGTTATTCAGCATAAAGGGGAGGACACCCGATGAGCTGGATAATTCTGCTGGCGGTGGTGACGGGAACAGCGGCCGGCTATTTCGTCCTACCCGAATCCCTTGCCCGGTATTCCGGAACGGTTATTGAAGCCGGTGTGTGTTTTTTATTGTTTTGGGTAGGGCTTGATATTGGCGGAAGCAGGGAGAGCTTTGTAAAACTAAGGCAGTATGGCTGGCGAATTTTCCTTGTCCCTGCAGGAATGGCAGTCGGAAGCATAACAGCTACGGTTATCGCGGGAAAGCTGCTTGGATACAGTGTCGGTGAAGCCGGAGCCGTGGGAGCCGGACTGGGTTGGTACAGCCTGTCGGGTGTGCTGCTGACAGAACTTCACAGCGTAAGGCTTGGGACTGTGGCTTTTGTTACAAACGTTGTCAGGGAACTCGCTGCTTTTGTATTAATCCCCTTTGTGGCAGCCAGGATCGGACATATAGAGGCAATAACGCCAGGAGGGTCCACCTGTATGGATACAACGCTGCCGGTTATTGCAAGGTCAACGGGTCCTGAAACGGCAATAATTGCCTTTCTGAGCGGTGTACTGCTTACTTCGATAGTTCCCGTTCTTGTAACCCTGCTAATAAAACTGCCATTTTAAGGGGGTGAAACATGAATCCGTATGATATTGCGCACAACCTGGCCAGGGCCCTTAGGGAAAGCAACGAATACAAAGAATACGCCAAGGCAAAAGAGGCTGTGGACAAGGACGAATCGAAAAAAACCATGGTTGACGAATTCAGGAAGAAGCAGCTGGAAATGCAGTCGTTAAAGACCTTTGGACAGGATGTAAGTGAAGAGCAGATGGAAAAGCTGCACAGTCTGTATAACCTGGTGTCCATGGACCAGGAGGCCAAAACCCTTATGCAGTCTGAACAGCGGCTGGGACAGCTATTAAGCGATATATACAAAATAATAGGAGATGCATTAAAAACAGAGGAGCCCGAGTAATACGGGCTCTTTTACTTATCCGCTTTACTGTTGTAAATCTTTGGAGGACAAGATATAATATATAATACCAATACATAGGACTTCGGAGCAGACGAAGGGGTGAGGACATGAAGAATTCTGCTGCTGCAGCACAGTCAGGGGTTAAAAGAAGGAAAAGGGCTGTGGCATATCTAATGGTTGCGGGACTGGTACTGGGATTTGCAGCTATACAGTTTATACATCTGTTCAGCCCTGCGGCGATTGAAACGGGGTCGGAGGAAACGGTACTTGTAGAGATTCCTATGGGGAGTACAACTCCGCAAATAGGAGAAATACTTAAACAAAGCGGCATAATCCGCAGTGACCTGGCCTTCAGGATTGCAACCAGGATAAGGGGCTATGGCGGGAAATACAAGGCGGGGGTATATGCGCTGACGGTGGGTGCAGGCCTGCAGGATATTATGGAAGAAATCACAATGGGCAGTGTCTTTAAAGAAACGGTAAGGTTCACAATACCCGAAGGTTACGAGTTAAGACAGATAGCTGATTTGCTGCACGATAAGGGTATTGTGGACAGGGAAGAGTTCATGAAGGAAGTGGAAGAAGGAATTTTCGGGCAAAGCTTTATTGACAGCATACCCGTAAGGGAAAACAGGCTGGAGGGGTATTTGTTTCCCGATACATACGAAGTTTTTGTGGGGGAACCGG
>CAZGUG010000002.1:89750-91562 GCA_964529035.1 uncultured Clostridium sp. | reverse complement strand
TTTTAATAAGGCTTACCACCTTAAGGTTCATTACCATTCTTCCCTTCTGTTCCCAACTGCAGCAGCAATAAGGGCCTCCCTGATGATTTTTGCCGCAAGGGCTCCGGTTATTCCCGCAGGGTCCCCATGTCCCATTACCTCAACAACATCCATACCAATCACATTACAATCGCCTAACATATGTACGGCATGCAGAACTTCGTCAGAAGTACATCCTCCGGGTTCCGGTGTGCCTGTACCGGGAGCATAGGCGGGGTCTACAACGTCAATATCAAGCGTCACGTATACCGGTCTTTGCCCTGTTTCTTTTGCTGCCTCTTCCAAAGGCCTTAACACCTCAAAGGGGAAAAAATTAATGTTCCGGCTTCCAAAAATAAATTCTTCGCGAAGCCCAGAGCGGACACCGAACTGGTATATGCTTTTGCCTACCATGAAGTCCATACACCTTTTTATCACTGTTGCATGGGACAGTCTCTCTCCCATGTATTCCTCCCTCAAATCGGTATGGGCATCAAAATGAAACAGTACCAGTTCGCTGCCGTATTTATCGAAGGCGGCTTTTATTACCGGAAGGCTTATAAGATGCTCTCCTCCCAAAAATACCGGGAACTTTCCGTCCCCGAACACTTCTTTGGCGGCGTGGTAAATCATATCCAGCGATTTTTGGGGGTTTCCGAGGTAAAGGTCAAGGTCGCCGTGGTCATAAAGGGATATGTCTTCAAGGTCACCCTTAAGATAGGGGCTGTATGTTTCCAAAACAACCGACATCTCCCGTATAATGCCGGGGCCCATCCTGGACCCGGGCCGGAAGCTTGCGGTGTAGTCCATGGGTGCACCTATAATGACTGCATCGGCAGAAGAATAATCCCCGCCGCTGCTTAAAAAGATTCTATGGTTTGCGTATCCGTCCTTTATGCTGCCCATATTTCCCCACCTACTCCAGGTATTTTTTTGCGAAAGGCGGCAGTGCAAAGGCTGCTTTATGTATCTTTTCGCTGTAGTATTTACAGTCAAAGCCCCCGGTGTCTATCCCCTCCGCTTGCTCCGGGTCATATTTTTTGGAGCCGAGGGTAAAGCACCACAGGCCCCCGGGATATGTGGGAACGTTGCACAGGAATACCTTTGCTATCGGGAATACCGAACTTACATCCCTGTATACCGCAGATATCAATTCGCCGTTGTAAAAGGGCGATTCGGTCTGGGCTACAAATATCCCGTCCTCCTTAAGGGCATCGTGTATCGACTGGTAGAACTCCTTCACAAACAAACCCACCGCCGGGCCCACCGGGTCGGTTGAATCTACCATTATTACGTCAAATTCATCCCGGTGACTCTTTACAAATTCTATACCGTCCTCAATACGCACCTCAGCCCTATTGTCATCCAGAGCGAAGCTTATCTCCGGCAGATACTGCCTTGCCACTTCCACTACCCTTTTATCTATCTCCACAAGGGTTGCCTTCTCAACGCTTTTGTGCTTTAATATTTCCCTTATGGTACCCCCGTCACCCCCGCCTACAACTGCAACCCGTTTGGGGTTGGGATGTGTAAACAGCGGCACATGGGATATCATCTCATGGTATACAAACTCATCCCTTATTGTGGTCTGTATGGCACCGTCGAGAACCAGCATTCTCCCGAACTGGTATGTGTCCAAAAGCGCAATATCCTGGTACTCGCTCCTTTCCACGTGAAGGGTTTCCTTTACCCTGCAGGTAATATTCAAATCCTTTGTCTGTTTCTCGGTAAAACAAAGCTCCATTATACTCATCTCCCCGTTTTTCAATGTTTACATTGCTACAAATCCTTTGT
>CAZGUG010000002.1:0-89650 GCA_964529035.1 uncultured Clostridium sp. | reverse complement strand
AAACTCCATACTGCAGCAGCCCATAACCGCGTCATCCTCAAGTACCACCATTACCAAATCATGTCTTCCTTCCCTCATCGCTCCCTTTGAGATTAGTTCTTCCGGCTTGTCCTCTACGCTGGCTTTCCTTATATGTATCATGGTATGCACCCCGTTCTGGTTTTTTTATTTTTACGCAAGGTCCCATTACGCGTAAAATATCGCAAATATTATTTTACCAATTTTATTCAAAAAGTACAATTAAAGCCCCGTCCGTCATATTCGTGGAACCTTAGTCTTTAATCTTTTCCAAAAGCCCTTTCACTTCGTGATCCTTTAAAAACCTCCACCTGCCGGATGGCAGGGACCCCAGCTTAAGGCTGCCTATGGCTGTTCTTTTCAGTGATATTACCGTATACCCTACTTCCTGAAACATCCTCCGAACCTGCCTGTTCCTGCCTTCGTGGATTATTACTTTATAGGTTGAACTTTTTCCGTCCGATTCCAGGAGACGTATTTTTGCCGGCGAAGTTGTACGACCTTCCAGCGGTACTCCCTTCCTGAGCATGTCTATATCCTTTTGGGACGGCTTTCCGGCCACCGTGGCTATATAGGTCTTATCCACCCTGTGCCGGGGGTGCGTAAGTCCATAGGTCAGGCTTCCGTCGTTGGTAAGCAGAATAAGCCCTTCACTGTCATAATCGAGTCTTCCGACGGGGTATACTCTTTCTTGTATGCCATCAACCAAATCCATAACCGTTGGCCTGTCGAACTGGTCACTGGCAGTTGAAACGTAGCCCCCCGGTTTGTTAAGCATTATATATATGCCTTTAGAGACCGGTTCTATCACCTTTCCGTCAAGTTCCACCCTGTCTTTTTCCGGCTGAATTTTTGTTCCGACCTTCATGACCGCCATGCCGTTAACCTTTACGCGCCCCCCGGTGATTAATTCCTCGCATTTTCTGCGGGATGCAACGCCGCATCGGGCCATATATTTCTGCAGTCTTTCCACTCCCGATCTCTCCCCTCATCCTTTGCGCACCTTTATTTTATTATATCAGTTTCTCGTTAAATATATCTGTCAAATCCATACGGCTTACCCTGCGCTCGATTTCCTGTTTGTCTATGGTGTACATTTTCCTCTCCTTCATTCTCTCAAAAAACTCTGCTCCCGCAAAGGTATACCTTTTCTTGAGCCCCTCCTTAGTTTTTATCCTTTCATTTGCATAGGCGATAATATCTCCCGTGACCAGGTTTCTCGGCAGTTCAAGAAGCGGCATGCCTAATGCCAGCCTCACGCTGTTGTGCCCCGCCAGGCTGCCGGTGGTTATCGCCTCGGTATGCCCGACAAAGAGGCCGGCCTTTTCTCCTCCGCACAGCAGGTTCTCCAAGCCTTCCACCTTCATCGAATTGTTCCTTGGCGCAATCGACAAATACCTGACTGAATTACCCTTACCACCCGAGTAGGGGTCTTCATACCTGGCATTTTCAAGCCCGCATATCTTTCTCAGTTTCTCCAGCGGATAAAAGGGCGTCATTAATTTGGCATGCCCGGTATCCAAAAGAACAATATTCTCTGCATACTCCTTGAGCGCATACTGCTGACAAACCTTGACAGACAGCTTTTCCGGTTTTACGTCCTCGGCCGGAACCTTTAATACAACCACTCCTTCCCTGTTCAGCCGGTCCCTGATTTCCTGGCTTAGGGAATCCTTGTTGAGTTTGCATGATCCGCTGAATGCTCCATAGCACTCGTCTCCCCTCTGTCCCAGTATATCCTCCACCCCGGCCCTTTGGCTGATACTAGTTCGCGGACCAAAGGAAGGACACCTCAGTATGCACATGGCACAGCCGTTGCCGTATTTAAGGCAGTTACCCATCGGTCCCGTCGAGCCGGTTGTCTCTATAAAAACATCCCCTTCAATTATCGTATCATCAGCCATCAGTATACCTTTGACGGCATTACCTTTTTTTATTACATCTATTGCCCGTGACATAAGACGGATTTTTACTCCCATTTCTTCCAAAAGCCTTCTGACCATTGGCTCTACCCTGGTTACATCATAAAGGGATGCATGGCTGTGCCCGGGGAACTCAATCATTGTATGGCGAGCAGCCCTGTCTGTAATGTCAAACAGTTTCCCCATCCCTAAATTGATCATTTCTTCTGCGGCGGTATACCTCCCGTTGTTGCGCATTATACCACCGACATTTCCGAGGCCGAGCAGCATATCAGTTTTTTCCAGAACCAAAACATCCGCACCCGCCTGACTGGCAGCCACCGCCGCCGCGCAGCCTGCCCAACCGCCGCCTATTATTACTATACTAGCCATTGTTTAGTATCCTCCTTTCAATAACCTTACGTACATCCAGCTGTACTTTGCAGGCTTTGACCCTGACACCGCTGTCTATGCGTGTGGAACAGCTGCCGCAGATACCTTCACCGCAGCAAATCTCGCTGTTGTTGGTTACCACTATATATGGTTTGTTTTCCAGTCGGTCAATCTCCTGAATGATATACAGATGCTGTTTATCCGATCCTCCGCTGAAGACCAGGTCATAGCTGACATTTTTCAAATACTTTTTGACCACCTTAATCCCCTGTTTCGAGTTCAAGTCCAGTTCTTCAATCTCACAGTGCAGGTCCTTAATAAACTCATTTATGAATACAACTCCGATTTTTCCAGGGTCAACTATAATCTTTACCCTGTTGTTTCCCCTGTTTAAGAAACGAGCCACCTTAACGGCGGGAGCCTGTCCTATACCCCGTGCAATAACCAGGCAATTGCCATCCTTTATTCCCTTCAGATACCTTTGGCCCAGTATTCCATTCCAGTAGGGCCCCCTTACGGTAATTTTCCTTTCCAACCCGGTAAGCGCCTTGGTTTTGGCCCCTCTCAACTGAACCGCCACCTGGATTTCCCCTTTTATTGTATCAACCGCCATAACCGACATGGGAACATCAAAAAAGCCCGGCTTATCATCGTCCCGCAAAAACACGTAGGCTCCCGGGTTATCCAATTCCCTGGCCAGGGTTTTTGTTACCCCCAGTTTAAAGCCAATGGTATTTTCCGAAAGGTTGTTTGTTCCTATTACAGCAACAGGGAAACTTTTCCGTATTCCTTTGCTTTTATGACCTGACCATACATACTCCTGATATATGCACACTCCCCGCCAGTTGCAGTCGCAGAATTCTTTCCCCTGCAAATGGGAGCAGGTTATACATTCATTTGTTTCCGCAAGAAAACACGGGCAGTATTCACTGCCGGCATCTATGCATTCAAGTTTTCTGCCAATCAAAACTCCACCTCCCAATAATAATCGATGGCCCCCATGCAGTAAACCATAGGAGCCACCGCAAACCCTAATACCACTTTATTTTTCAGGTCGGTAATATGTTACAAACATACAAAAAAACCTTCCGGGAAACCCCGTTGAAGGTCTTAATGAAAATTTAAAAGGCATAAAACCGGCCTGCAATTTATCATAAAAGTGCCTTAATTATACTGGGTATAACGCTTTTTATGCTCTTTTCCCTGATATCCTCCTGGCATACAAGGCCTGCCTGCATTAACACTTCTCCGTCCAGCATCACTTTAATGCTTCCCGCTTTCTGGCCTTTAAGTACCGGGGCCTGCAACAAATCCTCCGAAACTTCCGCAACAACAATCCTCTTCCTTTCATCATCGGTAAGTGGTATCCTTAAATTCCTGTCTGCAACCAGTCTTACCCTTTCTTCCCTTCCCCCTTTGACAGCTATAGTCTTTACAAACTGTCCCTCTTCGTAAAATGTTACCGGGGTATAGGCGTTAAAACCGTATTCAATAAGAATCCTTGATTCTTCCCACATGGGTCCGCAGTTTAAAACCACCGAAGCCAACTGCCAGTTTTCCCTGGTGGCTGAAGCTACCAGACACCTGCCGGCTTTATTGGTAAAACCCGTCTTCACCCCGTCACCGCCTTCAAGCTGCCACAGTATTTTGTTTTTGTTGTTAAGCACCCTCGAATAATCCCTGCCCCACCAGGGTATTTTTTTCTGTTTTGTGGCAACAATTCTTTTGAAAACCGGATTCTTTAGGGCATGTGCTGTTATTATAGCCAGGTCTTCCGCAGTGGTGTAATGGCCGTCCTGGTCAAGACCGTGGGGGTTGAGAAAACCGGAGTTAACCGCACCCAGGCTTTTAGCTTTTCGGTTCATAACCCGGGCGAAGCCTTCACAGTCCTTTCCTATATGCTCGGCAATGGCTACCGCCGCATCGTTGCCTGACTGCAGCATAAGTCCGTACAATAACTCTTCCAGCGTAAGCTTTTCTCCCGCCTGAAGATATATTGATGAGCCGCCGGTGTTCCGGGCTTTAAGACTGGCGGTGACTGTGTCTTCGAGGACGCCTTCCTCAATGGCGGTTATGGCGGTCATTATTTTTGTAGTGCTGGCCATCGGAAGCTGCTGTCGCGCATTTTTCTCATAAAGTATCCTGCCGGATTCGACATCTATCAAAACGGCAGCCCTGGAATTTGGAGACAGTTCCTGGGCTGCACAAACCATCGGTAGTAATGCAACTGCAATTATCAAAACTGCTGCAAAAGTTTTTAGCTTTCCTG
Source organism: uncultured Clostridium sp. (assembly GCA_964529035.1). GTDB lineage: Bacteria > Bacillota > Clostridia > Ch29 > Ch29 > CAZGUG01. Next base: position 85,069 of record CAZGUG010000002.1, on the reverse strand, counting down.
TCATTTTACCTCCTCTTTCTATTACGCATACCTAAATGCTCCGATTTTTGTTACGGCTCTATCCTTACACTGTCATTGCCGTTGCGTCCGGCTCCGACACGGATTTTCTTTACCACTCCCTGCAGTTCATCTATAATCTGTGGGGACATCTCTATTATCCTCTCTATCATCCCACTGTTGTTGGCGGGCATAAGCTTAATGTGTTCCTTTCCAACCACCATAAAGGCAACCGGCTGTACCGAAACCCCCGCTCCTGCTCCGCCGGCGAAGGGCATTTTCCCGCCGCCGCCCTGACTTCCCTTGTCGTTCTGCTGTGCCTGGTACTCTCCCCCCCCGGATGCAAACCCGAAAGCTACTCTGGAAATTGGTATTATCACCGTTCCATCCACCGTCTCAACGGCGTCCCCGACTATTGTATTTACATCAACCATTTCCTTTATGCTTTCCATAGTGGTTTTCATCAAGGCTTCTATTGGGTGTTCGCTCAAATGTATCACCATCCTTATACTTGTCTATTAACAGAATTATACCTGCAGTAATAGCATGGCCTATTTTTATGCTTAATATGCAGTCAATACGAACCCTTAGCATTGTCCCGTCGAAGCATGGGGTAATATTTAAATCAGGCACCCGTTTCATTTTAAATATTAGATTAAGAATAAAAGATACCAGAGTTTTTACACTCCATAACACACCCGTTGCCATTCCGGTTACAGCGGCATCTCCCGCACCCAAAACAGTATGCCATTGGAACTTGTTTATTATGACCCTGCTTTTCACATATTTTATGGCTCTTTGGTACCTGCGTGCTAATCCTGCGTATTCCTTCATATAATCAAATTCCGCAGTTTCCGTCTTTCCCTTTACCCTTTTTTCCGCTCCTTCAGTCAATAAAAGCTGAACCGGGTTGAACTCTCTCTTAACGTTTATCAGCCCGAAAATGGCAGAGAAGGTAATGGCCAGCCCGTCGTTTTTATCCTCTCTGTAATAGGTAATTCTTATTTTTATTTCAGACAACAGAACTACAATAACCGCTGCCAGTAAAAGTGCCGCCCATATAAGACCCATCCTGCTCTGCCCCCAACTAAAGACTTAGTAATATAATGCCTTGAATATAAAAAAAATACACGTTACCGTGTATTTTCATCCAGATATGTTATTTGTTCCTCCAGTATTTCAGGCAGTTCCTCTACGTTACCAATCCCGAAGTATTTTAAAAATTCGATGGTGGTTCCGTACAGAATTGGCCTTCCGACGGTATCCAGTCTGTCGACTTCCTGGATTAGTTTTCTTTCAATGAGTGTGCTTATTGCGGTATCCGACTGTACACCCCGTATTGCATCCACCTCAGCCCTTGTTATAGGCTGCTTGTAAGCTATAATCGCCAGTGTTTCAAGGGACGCCGGGGATAATCCCGGTTTCCTGTGGGGAGAATGCATCTTTTGTATATATCCATAATGTTCGGGCCTGGTGGAAAACTGGTAGTGACCATCCGCTTCAATAAGCTGCAGGCCTCTTCTTTCAAAGTTATACAGGTCCTTCATTTCCTTGATGACAGGCAAAATTTCCTTTTGGTCCATATCCAGCGCATAACATATGTCTTTCAGACTGACCGGATCCCCTGCCGAAAAAAGTATGGCTTCTATTATACCTTTTAGTTCTGTTTTGTCCATAGATTATCTCCAACCCTTTTTTATCTTTTTCTTATAATTATATCACCAAAATTCGACTCCTGTTCTATTAATACTTTTCTTTCCTTTATCAGTTCCAGCAGTGCCAGAAAAGTTGCAACCACTGTTTCACGGGTTGGGAAGCCTTCAAATAGTTTGTCGAACTTAACCGGCCTTCCCGGTTTCAGCACTTTGATAATATGCTTTATTTTTTCGGTGACGGAAACCCTTTCCTTCTCCAGGCTCTTTTTCAGGTCGTAATCACTGTTATACAGCTCCCTGTACTTTTTCATTGCCTCCTCAAAGGCCCTATGCAGTTCTGCTAATCCTATATCCGGTATCACCGGCTCCTGATGTCCGTCAATCCCGGCAGCCGAGGGCTCACGGAAAAGCCTTTTCAAAAAGATTTCCTCCCTTTTCTTTAGCTCACCGGTAACTTCCTTGTATTTCTTGTATTCCATTAACCGCTCGACAAGCTGCTGCCTCGGGTCTTCGTCCTCTTCCATGGTTTCATCCTTTGGATTTGGCAGCAGCATTTTGGATTTTATATGCAGAAGCGTGGCTGCCATCACCAGGAACTCACTGGCAATTTCTATATCGAAGAACCTCAGTCCGTCCAAATATTGTAGGTACTGCCTGGTAATTACGGCAATCGGAATATCATAAATATCCACCTCGTTTTTTTCAATCAGGTGGAACAGCAAATCAAAGGGGCCTTCAAAGACTTCCAGTTTAACGCTGTAGGACATCCTGGTTCACTCCGGAATTAAAGATTCATTTTGTCCCTGGCTTCCTCCAGGGTTCTTGAGGCCGCTCTCCTTGCCTTTTTTGCTCCATCATTCAAAATATCCTTAACCGTATCCGGATTTGAAGCTAGTCTTTCCCTTCTATCCCTTATCGGCTCCAGGAAGGCGGAAAGGTTTTCAGCCAGTTTGTTTTTGCATGCGACACAGCCAATGGCACCGCCCCTGCACTTTTCCTCCGTCTCTTTCAGGTCGGCTAGCTGCGTAAATACCTTGTGCAGCGAATAGGCCGAGCAGATTTCCGGGTTCCCCGGGTCGTTTTTACGTATCCTCTGCGGATCGGTTATCATGTTGCGCACCTTTTCTTCAATATCCCTTTTGGAATCCGACAAATATATTGCGTTATCATAGCTCTTGCTCATCTTGCGTCCGTCAAGCCCCGGCAGCACCTTGGCTTCGGCCAGTAGTGCCTCCGGCTCCGGAAAGGTTTCGCCGTATATATTGTTAAACCTCCTGGCTATTTCCCTGCTCAGCTCAAGATGCGGGATCTGGTCCTCGCCAACCGGTACGTATTTTGCCTTGAACACCAGTATATCCGCCGCCTGCAGACAGGGGTAACCTAAAAATCCAAAGTTTGCAATGTTTTTCCCTTCCAACTGTTTAAGCTGTTCCTTGTATGTGGGACATCTTTCCAGCCAGGATACGGGAGTCACCATAGACAGAAGCAGGAACAGTTCCGCAATCTCCTTTACATCCGACTGCACATAGATAGTACACTCCTCCGGGTCAAGACCTGCGCTCAGCCAGTCCAAGGCAACCTCCATAATATTGTCCTTAAGCTCGCTTGTGTCTTCGTAAGCGGTAGTAAGGGCATGCCAGTCTACTATTGCGTGGTAGCTGTCGTATTGGTTCTGCAGTTTCACCCAGTTTTCCAAAGCTCCGAAGTAGTTGCCCAGATGCAGTTTTCCCGTCGGTCTCATGCCGCTCATAATAATATCCTTTGCCATGTGTACTCCTCCCATCCATTTCAAAATATTATACATTTTAATACGGCAATAATCAATAGAATAAGCCCACTACCCCGCTAATTGCAAAATCGAAAACCCCGATAACAGGGTTTAAAAATGCCCACAGTATTCTGTTCGCCAGCAGCAGTACCAGTATAAAAACTATTTGTATCTGATTCTGGTACTGTATAAGTTTCATGCCCCTGTTGTCCGGCAGAAGACCCTGTAATATCCTTGAACCGTCAAGGGGATATACCGGCAAAAGGTTGAAAACCGATATAACAAGACTGTAAAAATATATTTGGTTGAAAAAGGATACAGGTATACCCGTCCATCGCAGGACCCCGGACGCGGCAGCCAGCCGAACAATAAGAGCCAGCAGTATTCCTGAAGCGGGTCCTGCCAGGGCCACATAAAGGGTTCCTTTCTTTCTGTTTTTGTAGTATATTGGGCTTGTGGGGACAGGTTTTGCCCAGCCCAGCCTGATAATTACCAGCATTAAAAGCCCCAGCGGATCAATATGGGCAAGGGGATTTAGCGTTAGCCTTCCCCTGTTTCTCGGTGTCGGGTCCCCCAGCATATCCGAGACCTTTGCATGGGAATACTCGTGTATTGTCAGTACAATAATCACTGCCGGCAGAATGTACAACAGATTTCTTATGTCCATTCCCATAGTTTTTATTCCCCCTTCTTCAGCATTTCTTTCAGTAAGTATATCTGGTTTTCCCTGTCGGTTATATTTCTTTCCACTGCTTTTTGCCTTGCCCTGCCCAGAAGGCTCTTGTACCGGGGGCCGGGTTCAACGCCTATTGATTTAAGTGTATTACCGTCGAAATAAAACTTAAAGTCCTTAATTCTCTGTATATATGCTGTGATGTTTTTTCTGAAACATTCGGTTTCCGCGGAAGCATACAGGTATTCAAGAATTTCTTCGTCGATCTCGGAAAAGAGTTCATACAGCATCTCGTTTTCCAGCGGCTTTTTTTTAACCGGAAGCTGCAGATGGTTCTCCCTGTTCCTGTATGCCATAAGCTTTTTATACCGGCTTATATGCCGTTCAAACAGGGCAGCTACCCGTTCATTTGGCGTATCCTCAATCAGTGCCAGTACCCTGAACAGCAGCCGTTTGTCACTGTCACATTTCCTAACCCTTTCAAGCTTCAAAAAGGTTGACGGTGGAACAGCTCTTTCCCCGGATATAGCCTTCCAAAGTCCGGTCTCTTCCATACGGCGCACCAAACTTAAAAACTGCGGCTGTGAAAGTATAAGTTCTATTTCGTTCAGGAGCCTGTCACTGCTCAGCCTTAACGGATAACCCTTTCTTATTGAATCTTTCATAAGCTTTTCGGTTTTTTCGTCCATTCTAAACCCGTATCTTTTTTCCAGCCTTATTCCCCTCAGTATCCGGGTGGGGTCATCAACAAAACTTTTTTCATGCAGTACTTTAATTAGTCCCCGCTGCAAATCCCCGAAACCTCCAAAAAAGTCCAGAAGCTCAAAACCGTCCAGCGATACCGCCATTGCGTTTATTGTAAAATCCCTTCTCTTGAGATCGTCATAGATATTTGAAGGATAAACCATTGGCAGCGATGCAGGGTTAGTATAAACTTCCCTTCTGGCGGTCGCAATATCTAAACTGTATCCGCCTTTAATGCTGACATTCACCGTCATAAAGGACGGATGGGTCTTTATTTCGTATCCGAAGCTGCCATCTAAAGCACCGGCAAGCTTGCCGGTGTCCCCGACAACCGTAATATCCACGTCGGATATCCCGGTTTTAAGAAGCATATCCCTTACCGCCCCTCCAACAATGTAGGCTTCATACCCAAGGGCTTTGCATTTTTCCTTAATTTGAGCAGCTGCTTCCCGCAGTTGTTCGGGCAGGCATTCCAACATCCTCTGAAACTTCGGCATATTACTCCCTCTTGGTTGAGTAGTTTAAGCCATAAAAAAATACGGCAATTTAATATTACCATATTTTTTAACATTACCAAAACAAAAAACCGGGAACCCCCTGCCATAATGCCAGCTCTAATGTTTTTGGATGATTGGCAAAACGGCGGAATACCCGGACTATTATCCTATAGGATATTTCATTTTTAATTTTTTGCAGGAGCTGCCCAGTCAAACAGTACCCGTTTCAGTATAGTAAGCAGCCCTGCTTTTTCTATAGATTTCCCGGTCACCAAGTCAACAATACCCACCATCTCTCCTTCCCGCCTTACTATAATTTCTCCTACCTTGTCCCCTTCCGCAACCGGTGCAGTAATATCGGGAAGCAGTATAATTTCTTTTTCAAGGCTGCCCTCCTGACCTTTTTCCACCAGTACTTTAAGGTCTTCCCCTGGTTTTACATTTACCGATCTTTCGATTCCCTTGTTCACCTTTAACCTGTCAATCACATCCTCCTTTGAGGCTATGGATACGGAATTGTATTTTGTAAACCCAAAGTCCAGTAGTTTTTCCGATTCCCTAAACCGCACCTCGGAGGTGGGACAGGCCATCAACACTGCAATTAGTCTCATATTCCCCCTTGCCGCTGTTGCCGAAAGGCAGTATTTTGCCGCATCCGTCGACCCTGTTTTGAGGCCGTCAGCACCTTCATATCTCCTTATCAGCTTGTTTGTGTTAACCATGGTAAAGGTGCTGAACCTTCCCTCTCTGCCTACCTGGATATCTTCCATCCAAATGGTGCTCCAGTCGAATACCTTGCCGTGCTTTACCAGTTCCCTTGACATAAGGGCAATGTCGTAGGCGGAAGTATAGTGGTTTTCATCATGTAAACCGTGGGGATTGGTAAAGTTGGTGTTTTTCATCCCCAATTCCTCTGCCCTTTGGTTCATAAGCTGTACAAAAGCACCCTCGGTGCCTGCTATATGTTCGGCAAGGGCAACGCTTGCATCATTGCCTGAAGCTACAACGACAGCTTTTAACAGCTGTTCAACCGTTTTAACCTCGTCCGGCTCCATGTATATCTGGCTTCCTCCCATGCCGGCGGCGTTTCTGCTGATAACAACCTGATCATCCAGCGAAATCTGCCCGTTCTCCAGGCATTCCATGGCTATCAGCACGGTCATGATTTTTGTCACACTTGCGGGATACAGCCTTTCATGGGCATCCTGTTCGAAAAGCACACTGCCGCTGCCTGCATCCATTAATACTGCTCCCCGTGCATCCACCGAAATTTCATCGGCACAGACCTGGTAAGGAAACACAAGGGACAGTAGCGCCAACAGCAAAACTGTACATAATACCCTTGACTTCATCTTTTTCCCTCCAATTCAATGGGTTCACCATTAGGTTAACCATACTAAAATATAGTTATTCAAAAACAAAAAAGAGCCGAACTGATACGGCTCCAATTGGCTGGCATTTTTCATTTAATTATTCTTCTAATCAGCTCAGGTTTGTTTTGCGCCCTTTCTGAAATGCTTACAGCTCTCTCAGTTAGCCGTACCGCCCTTTCAAGGTTTTCGGTTCTGTTTACATGCAAAACGGCTATTCTTTCTCCCTTTTCCACCGCATCTCCCAGCTTTTTTTCCACGACAATTCCCACGGCAGGGTCTACCGCGTCTTCTTTTTTTGCCCGGCCCGCTCCCAGCATCATTGCGGCGGCGCCAACTTTTTCGGCGTCCAGTCCGGTTATGTATCCGCTTGTTTTTGCAGTTATTTCAAGCTGTTTTTTTGATCTGGGCAGAATTTCCTCAGGCTTTTCCAATACTTTCGGATTCCCGCCCTGTACCATTACAAACTCTCTGAACTTTTCCGCCGCCCTGCCCGACGAGACCAGATGTTCTATCATCTGCCTGCCCTGCTCCAGGTCTTCTGCTTTCTTACCAAGCATAAGCATGACGGCTCCCAGTTCCCTGCACAGCATTGAAAAATCCTCGGGGCCTTCACCCTTTATTGTGTCAATGGCCTCCCTTACTTCCAGCGCGTTTCCCACGGCGTTTCCCAGCGGCTGGCTCATATCGCTTATTATCGCCATCGTGCTTCTGCCCGACGAGTTGCCTATATAGACCATTGTATTCGCAAGCTCCACCGCTTCTTCAATATTTTTCATGAAAGCACCGCTTCCCACCTTTACGTCAAGCAGTATACAATCGGCACCGGCAGCCAGTTTCTTGCTCATTATACTGCTGGCTATAAGCGGAATACTGTCCACCGTAGCTGTAACATCCCTTAGGGCGTATAATTTTTTGTCCCCCGGAGCAATGTTTCCGGTTTGTCCCGTTATTGCAACGCCTGTCCTTATTACCGCATCAATAAATTCGGCGGTGCCAAGCTCCGCCCTGAAACCGGGTATCGATTCCAGCTTGTCTATAGTACCGCCTGTATGGCCCAGCCCGCGGCCCGACATCTTGGCCACCGGTATCCCGGCAGCGGCAACCAGGGGTGCCAGCACTATGGAGGTCTTATCCCCCACGCCTCCGGTACTGTGTTTGTCCACCTTTGTTCCAGGTATCGAGGTTAAATCAATAATGTCCCCTGATTCTTTCATGCATTGTGTCAGCATTACCGTTTCTTCCATGGTCAAACCCCTTAAAAAGGCTGCCATAAGAAATGCCGCTGCCTGGTAATCCGGTATTTCTCCGGTAACGTAACCATCTATAAAGAATTTTATTTCGTCGTATTCCAGGACCCCGCCTTCCCTTTTATTCTTTAAGATGTCATACATCCTCATTCCAATATACCTCACTTTATAATCAGATTAATGAAGCTCTCACCACATCTACAGCCCTTAAGTCCCAGGACATGGGCAGCTGTTGCCCCAATATCCGCGAAAGACGCCCTGGTACCTATATCAACATCTTTTTTTATATGCCTGCCATAGGCCAGTATGGGAACATATTCCCGTGAATGGTCCGTACTTACGGTGGTGGGGTCACAACCGTGGTCTGCGGTCAGTATAAGCAGATCGTCATCCGCAAGGTGTTCCATCAACACGGCAAGTCCCTCGTCAAATTCCCTTAGGGCACTTGCATAACCTTCCACGTTATTCCTGTGTCCGTATTTCATATCAAAATCTACCAGGTTGGTAAATATAATTCCCTTTGTACCGTCATCCATGTAATCAACGGTCCTTTGTATGCCTTCGCTGTTGTTTCTGGTATGTACATATCTTGATATTCCCCTGTTGTTAAATATATCCGATATTTTCCCCACCGCCGACACAACGTGCCCCTGCTCCACCGCCAGGTCAAGCAGTGTTTTTTCCGGAGGAGATACCGAGAAATCCCTTCGGTTTGCTGTTCTTGTAAATCTGCCGGGCCTGCCTACAAAAGGCCTTGCGATAACCCTGGCCACCATGTGGTCCCCGGTTAGTAGATTTCTTGCCTCTTTGCACATTCCGTAAAGCTTTTTAGGGGATATGATCTCCTCATGGGCGGCTATCTGGAAAACGCTGTCGGCAGAAGTGTATACAATCGGGCAGCCCGTTTTCATATGCTCTTTTCCAAGCTGCTCTATTATTACGGTTCCTGAAGCTGTCGTGTTTCCAAGCACCCGGCATCCCACGATATTTTCAAATCTTTCAATTATACTCTCGGGAAAACCATCCGGGTAGGTTGGAAAGGGTTTCTCAAGCACAATACCGGTCATCTCCCAGTGACCCGTAATTGTATCCTTTCCCTTGGACTTTTCCATTGCCCTTCCGTAGCACCCCACAGGTGCCGGAGATTTTCGTATGTACCTCGTTCCTTCGATATTTCCCACTCCCAGGCGCTCCAGGTTTGGCAGCGAGAACCCTTCTATGTCCCTGTATATATGCCCCAGCGTATTGCTGCCCTCGTCTCCGTACATATAGGCATCCGGCAGTTCACCGATACCGACGCTGTCCATTACTATTATAATAACACGGTCAAGCAATTCCACTTCACTCCCTTCCGAGGCTTAAAACAAAAAAGGGCTTTATGCCCTTGGATGTGCTTTATTGTATACTTCCTTAATCCTGTTTTTGGTTATCTGCGTATAAATCTGTGTTGTGGAGATGTCGGAGTGGCCCAGCATTTCCTGTACTGATTTCAAATCGGCTCCATTTTGCAAAAGGTGGGCAGCAAAGGAATGCCGCAGTGTATGCGGCGTTATGGCTTTATTTATGTTGGCTTTGTTTTTGTATCCCTTAATTATTTTCCAAAAACCCTGTCTTGTAAGTCTCTCTCCCTTATAGTTCACATAAAGTGCCTTTTCGGATTTGTCACTTACAAGTCCCGGCCTCACCCGGTTTATGTATCTTTCCATTATTTCCAGTGCTATTGTTCCAACGGGAATAATCCTTTCCTTTTCATTACTTTTTGAGCATTTTATGTAACCCAGTTCCATGTTTATATCGTTTAAGTCAAGGGCAACAAGTTCGGATACCCTAATACCTGTGGCATACAGAAGCTCCAGCATGGATTTGTCCCTGGTCCCCTTTGCATCACTGCAGTCGGGTTGTTCCAGCAGCATTTCCACCTCTTTGTTGGTCAGAATTACCGGAAGCCTTTTTTCTACCCTTGGCGATTCCAAGTCCACTGTAGGATCCTTGTCAATTATCCTTTCGGAAGCCATATACTGGTAAAAAGCCCTTATCGAAGCAAGGTTTCTTGATATGGTGGACGTGGCCCTTCCGTTTTTTTGCAGATACAGCAGGTATGTTATTACTGTCGTCTTGTTTGTGTTCTTTAGGCTTGATATGTTTTTTCCCCGGATATACTCTATGTACTGTCTTATATCTCTGCCGTAGGATTCAACGGTGTTGGATGAGAGCTTTCTAACTTCCGCTATATAACCTATGTATTTTTCCAGCAATTCGTTCATATATGCCAGGCTCCTTTATCCCATTATTAGGTTTTATCTATACTTCAACAGAAAAATGAAAAATCCTTTAATTATTCCTGCTATGCCCTTACAAATTATCCATAATTTATTCTCCCCGGTATTCTTCAAATAATTCACAGGGTTCAAAATGTGATACAAAGAAGCTCCCCCTGAGGGAAGCTTCTTTTTGATTAAAGCAAATCGTCTGCGCAGACATACTCAAGACCCTGGTCATCTGCAACTGCTTTGTAGGTAAGTTTTCCTTTGTAAGTGTTAAGTCCTCTTTTCAATGCTATATCCGCCTTCATTGCCGCTTCCGGACCCATGTTGGCCAGTTTAAGGGCATAGGGCATGGTAGCGTTGGTCAGGGCAAAGGTGGATGTCCTGGGCACTGCACCAGGGATATTCGGTACAGAATAGTGAACTATACCGTGTTTTACAAAGGTAGGATCTGCATGACTGGTGACCCTGTCTATCGTCATGACCGTGCCTCCCTGGTCTATTGCAACGTCCACTATTGCTCCGCCATTATTCATGCTTTTTACCATTTCTTCTGTAATAAGCTTCGGTGCCTTTGCACCGGGTATCAACACGGCTCCTACCAGTAAATCGGCTCCTTCAAGGGCCTGGGCAATATTGAAGCTGTTGGACATCAGGTTTTTGATTTTGTTTCCGAATATGTCGTCCAGGTATGCCAGCCTTTTTATGCTGACATCAAGTACGGTTACGTCTGCGCCCAATCCCACTGCCATTTTGGCTGCGTTGGCTCCAACGTTACCTCCTCCCACAATTACTACCCTTGCGGGAGCAACACCGGAGACTCCCCCAAGAAGCATCCCTCTGCCGCCGGACATTTTTTCTAAAAGTCTTGCTCCTATTTGTACAGCCATTCTGCCCGCCACTTCGCTCATCGGTGCCAAAAGCGGAAGCGAACCGTCTTCCGGCTGAACGGTTTCGTAAGCTATACCTATTACTTTTTTGCCAAGCATGGCCTTAGTCAATTCAGGTTCGGGAGCCAGATGCAGATACGTAAATATCACCTGGTTTTCTTTCATAAGGTCATATTCCGGTTTCAGAGGCTCTTTTACTTTCATAATCATATCCGCCTGCTCAAAAACCTCTTTGCTGGTTTCCAGCATTTGGGCACCTGCTGCTGCATACTCCTCATCGGTAATGCTGCTTCCGATTCCGGCAGTCTTTTCGACCACTACTTTGTGCCCTGCCTTAACAAAGGCTTCCACGCCGGCCGGGGTAATTGCAACCCTGTTCTCATTTGCCTTAATCTCCCTTGGTACTCCGATAATCATATAACACACTCCCCTATGTTTATTTTAAACCTGCAACTGGGTATTGTATAACATATAAACATAAGTTATACAATACCCAGTTTACATATTCGCTATTTTTATTAAAATCCCTCTTTTAGTAGAAATTTTATCAATTGGAAAACAGCTTCATAAACACAGGGGTAATATAGCCCTCTATCAGTGAACCCACAGTCACTATAAAAAATATCGTTAAAAAATTAACCGAATATAGCAAAAACTCACTTGAAAAGCTTTTCTTGTGTCTAATTTTTCTTCTGTTAAGCATTGAAAGTGAAAATGAAATGCCCATAACGCCCGCCACCACTACCGCCGGGACTATAAGCAGGTTTTGCGGCAGTATTGAAACCAAGGCAAACAAAAGGCCCCTTACTCCCATTCCTTCCACCAGAAAGCTTACCGAAAAACCGATAATAAATCCCTTTATACCAACAATCATTAGAATTAATGGGATCCCTATTATTGTTATACCCAGTATCCATATAAGCAGTATGAACTGAACATTGTTGGCAAGGGACTGTTTAAACACTGCGGCGGATTTAACCGTTTCAGAGTTCAAAACGCTGAAAAAGCTCTGAAAATAGTTTACCAGTTCCTCTTTCTGGACTGAAGACAATGCATCCACGGTAAAGGCACCCGCAGTGATACCCGCAATAAAAAACACCAGAACCAAAAAATAAAGCAAAGCATTATTCTTTATTTGTTTCACTATCGCTTTTTTCAAGACCATACCTTAAAGAGCACCTCCGGGCACATTATCCACTATTTCTTTAGTAAATGTTATGCCCGTTTGTCCTGCTTTATGTCATATCATTTTTTATCATGCTGAGCAGCAGTATACCGGTTATTGTTTTGGCATCCCTCAGCTTTCCATTCAGTGCCATATCCAAGGCTTCTTCATGATTTATTTCAATAATCTTTATGATCTCATCCTCATCCGGTTTTTTTTCATCATATTCAAGCCCTGTGGCAATAAAAACATGCATTACTTCATTCGAAAATCCCGGCGAGGTATAAAAGCTGGACACATATCTAATATTGCGTGCCCTGTAGCCCGTTTCCTCCTTTAATTCCCTTGCGGCGCATTCCCCGGGATCCTCGCCTGCCTCGAGTTTCCCCGCCGGAAGTTCCAGCAGGTACTCTTCCACCGCTTTTCTATACTGTTTTACCAGTATTAGATCTCCGTTGCCTTTCAAAGGTATTATCCCCACGGCTCCGGGATGTTCAACAATCTCCCTGTACGCTTTTTTTCCGCTGTCTAGCTGAACGCTGTCCAGCCTGAGACTGATTACCCTGCCTTTGTAAATTGACTTGCTTTCCAGAGTTTTTTCCACCCTTTTCACTCCTTCTTCTCTTGGAATAAACCGCATACGTTTTGAATACAATATATAAAAATTTATCAGGAGGCTATTATGTATAAAATCACTACAAGCAGAAGGCTTTATTTGATAGGCGACATCCGTGACGTCCTGGATTTTCTTGCAAAGCTAAAAATGACAAATATGTCACTTAAACAGTATCTTGAACTTGAAAGAGAAACTTGAATTTAAAGATATTCGGACAGTACTTCCGCAGCGGCTCCGACAGTCAAAAAAAAATCCCTGTCCTCATCTATCCCTCTGCCCATGGTAGTGGTTTGGAGACCAAACTCTTCCATCGCCCCGATTACTTTATCACCCCTATTAAATACTACCGTATGTTTTTTTTCAATATTGAATTTTCGTATCTGGCCGGTAATGTATTCGTTTTTTTGTTTTTCCAGCAGAGGCAGAGACAACAGAGCCTTTGTTTTTGCAATATCTTTCAGCACCGTCAGCGAATGGTGACTTATCCCTTTGTGCCTTTCTCTTTTATCGGCAAAACTTACCCTTGGAATTACCACCGGCAGCCCTTCCAGGGTATTTATTCCGTCAATGATGTATCCCTGCTCCACTCCGGTGAATCCAAATTTCGTACCGGTACCCGTTATTCCCGGGCCCATACCCACAATAATAAGGTCACAATTTCCCACTTTGTCCGCAGCAATAATTCCGGTATAAAAATTTACAGTTTCCAGGTCGCCGCCGAATGCGTTCCCGGCTGTAATTACCAAATCCAGAAGTCTTAGCTTTTTCAATTCGTGCACGGTTTTGCTGAAGGCTGCAGGCAGCGCGGCTCCGTCGGTCATAACATAACCAATCTTGGTATCATTAAACACTATTTTGACCAATGCACACAGGGGACCCAGCATGCTGTGCAGTGGTACCACAACAACCGGCCTGCCCTTTAAGCTGTCAAAATCCTTTATTTGTTTATGAAATCTGCTGTTCTGTTCTTCTGCAGCCAGGCATTTTACCTGCATCGGGGTATACCTGAGTTTCATTATATGGCCGGGTCCCGACAGGTCACTGTCTGTATCGTCAAGGTTTGCCATGACAAAACTGTATCCGCCGGTCCCAAGCCCCAGAAAATCCGCAGTAGTGTTAAGAAGTACCCTGTCGCCTTCCTTAACGCAGCCTGTAAGGTCTGTATATACAATCGCCGGTGCGGATTTTCCCTCAATGTCTACCTCAATTTCCCAAACACCGCGCCTCTTATGCCCAAGCCTTTTAACAGCACCTTCCCTTGCTCTAATCATCAATTTTCTTAATGCCTCCCGTCCCAAACCCGTCCAAAAACCTTAGTATTCTACTTTTGTTTACCATACCGGTAAAAGAGTATTTTTCAAACACAAGCTGAAGCAGCGCCAGTGCTGCCATTATAACTATCTTCTGATTCAGTCCGACGCAGAGACAGTAGTATATCCCCATGGCAATTCCCAGCGCATTTGAGCCGGAATCTCCCATCATACCTTTCCCCTTTACATCCAGTGGCAAATAAGCGATTAAACAGCCCGCCAGCGGCAGCATCAAATATGCGTATCCAGTCGTTGATTTCAAAAAATACGAAACCCCCCACAGAAAAAAGAAGGATTTTACCGCCCTGCCAGGCCTTAGGTCCATTAAGTTCAGCAAATTTGTAAAGAGAGCGATTATTATAAGGTTAACAATCCACTCTAATTTTCCGGAAGAAATATATGCAGAGATAACGGCTGCTGCACCGGTTCCAAAAATAGCCTTAAGCGCCCCGGTGGTAAGCTCTCCAGCCGCAAGGCAACCAATATGCCCCTGTATTCCCTTAACCGACCTGCCGCCCAGCAGATCGTCGATAATACCCGCAAATCCCATAACGGTAACACCGAATGTAAATAGAAGCAGCAGCTCCCTGTCTGTCCCTTCCAGGAACATCAGGGTAAGGCCCCCAGCCATCGCTGCCGGAACAAAAGCAATCCCCAAACCCGTTGGTATGCTTTTACCGAGGAAATTTGTCCTAAGGGCTCCGGAGGCCTCCAGCATGCTTTTCAAACTTGGTAATAACAGGTAAGCAGCCGCCGCTGCTGGTAGCAGTACCATTATTGTCATTTGCTGCCCCTCATTTCCATAAAATAGTATTTAAGTATATCATAAAATTGTCGACCTCTGTGTAAAAAACCCTTCAGGTCCCTTTTTGTTTCGCGGTGAGTCATGTTTACTGGAACCTCCAGTACCCTGTAACCTTTTTTCATTGCCTTAATATTCATGCCGATTTCCGCTGCAAAGCCGTCGGATATGGGAGCAATCTCATCAAGCACTTCCCTTTTAAAAACCCTCTGGCCCGACAGTCCGGCGGTTAGTGTTCGACCGGTACTTACAAAAAGAAGCAGTCTTGACAGTTTTTTTACCAGGCCAAAACCTCCTTTGCCTGAAACCGGCTGCAAAACCCCGATGGTCATGTCCGCCTTGTCTTTTATGATGGGTTCTAGCAGTTTTTCCAGTTCCTTTGAACCTGTTCCTATATCTGCATCTATAAAGGCAATTATTCCGGAATTCACGCTTTTCAGTCCATAATTCAGCGCACAGCCCTTACCCATATTTTTTTTCAGCTTTATCACCTCGGCACCCGAACCTGATGCAGCACGGGCAGTTCCGTCGGTCGAACCGTCATCCATCACAATTACCCTTATAATGCCGCCACATGCTTTTATGCCGTATACGGTACCTGCTATGTATTTTTCCTCGTTGAAAGCGGGTATTAAAACGGTAACTTCTGTGTCCAAGACCGCATCCTCCTACATAGTCGTATCTATTCCCGGGACAAGGGCGTCTGCGGTATCCTTTACTCCGTAATGCCCTTCACTTCCCTGTAAAACCTTAACCAGTGAATACCTGCCGATGATGCTGTCTATATTATCTACCGACGATATTTCCATGGTTTTATAATGTGTAATGTATGACTCTTCACAACTGCTTTTTTCAACGCCCACAACGGGTATGCTGCTGTTTTTGACTGCTTCTAAAAGCGAAATCCCGGCCGTTTCCGCCCTATTGTCGTTTCCTTTGCAAAAGCAGCCGGTAATTATGAAATAGTCCACTACGCTGTCATATTCACCGGTAATCTTAATAAAACCCAGTTCCTTCATCCGACGGGCATGCCCTTCATCGTCCCCTGAAACCACTGCGTCTACCAGCCTGTCGGACAAACATGAATACATCTGGTCATTCTCCATGGGTCCATCCTTGCCTTCGTTAAAAACCACAACGTTTTGCAGGTCAGGGTTAAAAAATTCCTCCTTCAGCATCGTAACCGAAGAAACAGTTGCCCCGGCCAGTTCAAGCGTATCTACCAGTTCGATATTCGTAAATGTATCACCGCAGTCAATTACAGCCACTTTAAGCCCGCACAAACAATCCTTTACAAGCCTTGAAAAAATATTCTTTGAAAAGCTTTCATACAGGGCGAGTTCAAAATCTTTTATATCTGTCATGGTTTTGAGACTTATGTTTTCATTCCTAATCTCTTCAAATCTCTGCTCCAGTTCATTTATCAATCCCTGCTGCTGCTCGACAAATATTTCCTGGCCGTCCAGGGAAAACCCTATGATTATTCCTATTCCAAGGGCCAGAAACACCGAAGTAATCATCAGAATATAGTATCTTATATTTAAAAGCATATGCTCACTCCTTACATGCCTATAATCAGTCTTAACCGCATACACAGCAGCCTGTACAACTGCTGAAATGGCGGAGACATAGTCCCGACTATGGCTATCGGTATCATGGCGGCAAGGACCAGCCCAACTACGTGTCTGGTTTTGACGCTCTCTTTGTACAGTTTGTTTACCCCCTTTGCATCAACCAGCTTTTCGCCTATTTTTAACCGGGTCAGGAAAGTGCTTCCCATTCCCCTGCGTCCCTTTTCCAGAAAGTCAATCATAGTGGTATGGGCCCCGACGGCTACAATAAGCTCTGCCCCGTTCTGATACGCCAGGAGCATTGCAATATCCTCGCTGGTACCCGGTGCGGCTAAAACCGCCGCCTCCAGCCCCAGCCCTTTAATTCTTTCCATCCCCGGAGCCCTTCCGTCCATATAAGCATGTACAATTATTTCCCTGCAGCACTTAAGTGCTTTGTCACTTACACTGTCCATATCCCCTATAATTATGTTCGGAATAAGTCCGTATTCCAGCAGCGCGTCGCCGCCACCGTCCACTCCTACCAGTATCGGTCTGACCTCTTCTATATAAGACTGTACTGTATTCAGGTCATTTCTGTAGTCCTTACCCCTCACCACAATCAAGGCATGTTTACCGCTGAACTGCGTATCAATGGCCGGCAGATTTAGCTGACCCAGGATAAAGCCCTTTTCCTTCTTTGCATACTCCAGTGTATTATCTATAAATGCATCCAGCTCTGACTCTAAGTTTTGTTTAGCCCATTCCATCCTTCTATCTATCGTTTTTTTATCCAGCAGTCTACCCTTCGCTACTTGTATTCCATCCAGGTATATCTCATTATCCACTATCTCCAGGATATCCCCTTCCTTTATCAGTTGCATAACTCCCTTTCCCACACCGTCAATCAGCGGAATTCCATGCTCGCACAGCAGTTTCGGTCCTAGATTAGGGTACCTGCCGCTTATTGCCTCCTCGGCGTTTATTACCGCTTTAACCTTTGCATTAATAAGTGACAGTGCTCCCAGTTCATCCAGGTCTCTGTGACATATCACCCCAATCTGCCCGGGCGATATTCTTCGTGCAAGGCTTTTCGTTTTTTTATCCACCGCCGCCTTTGATTTTATATACATTTCATGCACCATCCTTTGCTGCTCCCTTATACTAGGTTTATTATTTGCTTTTAAACAATAAAAATTGCCCCCTTTGGGACAATTTTTTTATTCCTGACTTATAATTTTTCCGTCTATTTGGAATGAATGTACTAAAAACACCCATGCTTGTTAACATAATCATTTTACGGTTGCCTCATTTTCATCGTCCGGTACTCTTGTTTGTTTTTATTTCTGATTTTGGCCCAGGTGTCCTTCAGTGATACTATACGGTTAAAAACCGGTTTGCCGGCATTATGTGTATCCTTGTCCACGTAGAAGTACCCATGCCTCAAAAACTGGTATCGTTTTCCCGGTTCTGCATCTTCCATCGCCGGTTCCAGCATGCATGAACAAAACCTTTGCAGTGAGTCTTTGTTCAACTTTGTTTTGAAATCCACTCCCTCTTCGCTTTCGGGATTCTCATCGGCAAACAAATATCCGTAAAGCCTTACTTCCGCATCCACCGCGTGTTCAGCACAAACCCACTGGATAGTACCTTTGACCTTCCTGCCGCTGGCAGGCCCGCCGCTTTTTGTATCGGGATGGTATATGCACCGTATTTCTGCAACTTCCCCTGTGGTTTCATCCTTTACAACGCCAACACACTTTATTATATAGGCATTCTTCAAACGGACTTCCTTGCCCGGGGAAAGCCTGAAGAACTTCGGAGGAGGTACTTCAAAAAAGTCTTCCCGTTCAATATAAAGCTCCCTCGAAAAAGGCATCTTTCTGCTTCCCAGTTCCGGATTTTCGGGATTATACTCCGCTTCAAGGTATTCCATGCTGTCTACCGGATAGTTTTCTATAATAAGCTTAACAGGGTTTAAAACCGCCATGACCCTGGGAGCCTTTGCCTTTAAATCTTCCCTGATACAGTGTTCCAGAAGCGCTATATCAACCGTGCTGTTGCTTTTGGCTACCCCTATACGGTCACAAAAATCCCGCAGCGACGATGGAGTGTAACCCCGCCTTCTCAAACCGGAAATGGTAGGCATGCGCGGGTCATCCCAGCCGCTCACAAAACCCTCTTCCACCAGCTTTCTTAATTTACGCTTGCTCATCACAGTATTTGTAAGGTTGAGCCGCGCAAATTCTATCTGCTTTGGATGCACCTTTGGGTCCACATTCTCAATCAGCCAGTCGTACAATGGACGGTGGTCCTCAAATTCCAACGTGCAAATGGAGTGGGTAATACCCTCAATAGCGTCAGAAAGGGGATGGGCATAATCGTACATGGGATAAATACACCATTTGTCACCGGTTCTGTGGTGTGAAGCGTGCATTATTCTGTAAATAACCGGGTCCCTCATGTTAAGGTTGGACGAAGCCATATCTATCTTTGCCCTCAGTACCCGGGAACCGTCGGGGAACTCTCCCGCCCGCATCCTTTCGAACAAATCAAGGTTTTCCTCTACCGAACGGTCGCGGTGGGGACTGTTCCTGCCGGGCTCGGTAAGCGTACCCCTGTATTCCCTTATCTGTTCAGCGCTCAGGTCGCATACATATGCCTTTCCCAGCTTTATTAGTTTAATTGCGTAGTCATACAGTTCTTCGAAGTAATCCGAGGCGTAATACTCACGGTCTTCCCAGTCAAACCCCAGCCATTTTACATCCTCCTTTATTGATTCCACATATTCCACTTCTTCCTTGCTGGGATTTGTGTCGTCAAACCTGAGATTGCACAGCCCGTTGTTCCTCGCTGCAATGCCAAAATTAAGGCATATGGACTTGGCGTGTCCTATATGAAGATAGCCGTTCGGTTCGGGGGGGAAACGGGTATGCACACGTCCACCATATACATTGTTTTTAAGGTCCTCGTCAATTATGCCCTGAATGAAATTCATCTTTCTTTCGTCTCTAGCCTCATCTACCATCTTTAAGATTTCCTCCCTATGCAAAAATTTCCGTCTTCCGGCCCCTGTAAATATAATATACATACCAATGCAGCATTTTCAACAGTTATTCCCCGAAACTCATCAAGTCATCCCTGTCAAAGGTCCATTCCGGTGTGACCAGCGTATTGCCATAGTCGTCGGAATACCACGGGCTTATCTGCTTATTCCCGGGGTTCTTCAGTATATGAATATCCTGGGCCGGCATATAGCTCTGGGCCAACAGAAAAAGCCTTTCTCCGGTATCGCCGCATTCCGCCAGGTCAACCACAATCACGCAGTGTCCGGGGCTTCCCCCTTCTATGAATACATCCCCTATCTTCAAATCGGCATCATTAACCTTTTCAAGCTCCTTTGACAGTGAAAGGGTACCGGCATAGGCGAACACCATATCGAGATATTTTCTGAAACTTTGATAGTCATTTGAAGGCTCGGCCCGGTCAACCCAACTGACGTCATTTCCGCTTACCGAAATCCTTTTACCCTGCATCCATTTTTCGTACCGGGCGTCAAATCCGTTTGTAAAATTAAAACGTATCCTGTTGTACTGTTGCTGCTTGTACAAATACTCCGCCCTAAGCCGTATTACCGCATCGGCACACTGCTGCAGGTCCCTGTCGCCTATGTCCATGTCTACCACTGCCAGATGAACATCCCGGCCTTTTTCACGGCCGTCATAATACAAGACCTTTGATCCGTGGGGTTTAAGGGGCAGATTTCTAAGATAACTGGCAAAGGTATCCGGCTCCGCTCCAACCCTTTCAAAACCTTCCGGAACCTTTATCCTGTCCCGCACTGTGGTGCCCTGCGGCTTTATTAAACTCGTTTCCTCCATGCCGGGCCTCTCAGTATAACAGCTTTCATTGTCTAAAGGCTTGATGCCTCCGCTGTTTTCCTGCTTGTGCCGGTCGACAGGTCCCGTACAAGCGGTAAGCATCAGGGCAATTAGTATTACAAGTGTCTTTTTCAAAATAAGGCTACCCTCCCGCATTCCTATACTGTATAATCCTCCTTATCCTCCAATAACTGGTACTATTATACTACATTTTTATCCTTATTATGAGGTTTTTCATCTTTTCCGGTGGAGGCAGACGCCCTCACAAGCTCCAGTTTTTCTTCCCTGGTAAGCTGTTTGATGTAATACTCCCTCTGCATGGCTTCCTTCTTTGTCTGAAAGCTTTCAGAATATAACAATGTCACCGGAAGCCTGGCCCGTGTACACTTAGCTCCCCTTCCGCTGTTGTGTTCCCTTAATCTTCTTTTTACATCTGTTGTCCACCCGGTGTACAGTGAACCGTCCCTGCATTTGAGCATGTAAACAAAGTGCATGGAAGCCGCCCTCCCATTGTTTATCTCGCTGCAATGAATATAATATAAAAGGGACGAAAATACCGTCCCCGGTGCATACCGTTTTTTTGACATAACACAAAAGCAGTATTATGATTAAACTGTTATCTTTTATACGGTCTCTTATATAAATTTTATCATACAGAAAACCGGGGGTAAATACACATGCCTAATTTTGCAGCATTCTTATCCTATGTCTTGGTTACCACCTTTACGCCGGGACCTAACAACATTATGTCCATGTCAAACGCCAGCCGTTACGGTTTCAGAAAAAGTATAAAGTTCAATGTTGGCGTATTTTTCGGTTTTTTCATAATAATGTCACTCTGCAGCATATTCAGCGTGGCGCTTTTTAGTTTTATCCCGTCTGTAAAACCTGTTATGACCTATATCGGCGCTTCCTACATACTGTGGCTGGCGTGGAAAACCTATAACAGTAAACCCCACGGCGGAAGTAACGGCCAAAAACGCACCAATACCTTTTCGGCAGGGCTTTTTTTGCAGTTTGTCAATCCAAAGGTTATTCTCTATGGCATTACGCTTGTTTCCACCTTTATTGTACCCTATTACAAATCGTTGCCGGTTCTTGCAGGCTTTGCACTGTTTCTTGCCTTCACGGCCTTTTTATCCACCTGCAGTTGGGCGCTTCTGGGCTCGGTTTTTCAAAGGTTCCTTGTAAAAAACGACAGGGTTATAAATGCTGTTATGGCGCTTCTGCTGGTTTACTGCGCTGTTTCATTATTTCTATAATCATGAAGTTTTCTAAAGGATTTTTATCGTCATACCTTAATATTCAGAACAATCTGCTCAGCCAGCCGGCAATCAGTAAAATTGCGGCAGCCGCTGCAAATTCATATATGCCCCGCAGCCTGTCTGCCTCTGAGCTTTCATTAACGCTATTTCTTATATCCAGGATGATGTCTTCAAAATAGTATACGTGTTCAAATTTCTTAAATACCAGGTCAAAGGTGGTCCCTTTGCCTCCTCTTTGTGTTATCTCCAATGAGGCATCATATTGTACCAGCATTATATTATTAACCATAGACTGGGGGTGCCTTTCTTCCTTTTCATATTCCAGTTCATACCTTTCCAGTGTCTTAATCAGTATTTGCTCCAGGTTTTTCTTTTCAATGTTATGAACCGTATACTTTTTGCCGGCCAAAAGGTTTCTGAAGGCAACGAAAATGGCCAACAGGACCAATATCCCAACAAGAAAAACGGCCAATCTTGAATCCCTGTCTACATCAAATTTCCAGA
This sequence comes from uncultured Clostridium sp., assembly GCA_964529035.1. GTDB lineage: Bacteria > Bacillota > Clostridia > Ch29 > Ch29 > CAZGUG01. The sequence continues at coordinate 62,868 of CAZGUG010000002.1, read as the reverse complement.
GCCCTGCAAAATCATACACCAACAGGATTGTACCGGCGCTTGCCGATAAAAGGTTAATAAGTCCGGGTTCTTGATAGAAATTTTTGTCTCTTCGTTTCTTAATACCGGTATAGACACAGTTTAACAACATTACCAGGCCAATCAATATATAAATTGCCAGTTTGCCGCTGTCCATTGATACACTCGCTTTCCTTTTAGTAGTCATTAACATTATATACTAAGTCAGACGAAAATTCGCCGGGTTTGTTGCTTACACTTATTCCCTGCTGTTTTGCAAAATCTAGAAATACAAACGAAGGTTCCCAGGAAAATCCCCTTAAAACCCGCTTCTTTGGCCAGCCACTGCCTTATAAACTCCTTAGGGATAACCGCCTCCAGCATGCCAGCGAGAATAAAAGCCGCCAGTATAACCGGGATTAGCCCAATCATCTGTTTAAGGCCCAGTTTTAGCCCTTCAAGATGCTTGCGCACTAAGGATTAATGTTGGTACCGCCAATGTTTCCACCTTCTTTCCAAAACGGGGTTTCGGCGAATTTACCCGGATAAAAATAACGGGCCAGAAGTCCCATTATAATGGGTACCGGTATGGTTATTAAATTCCGTATAAGGGCAATGCCGGGCCCTATGAAGCTTATCTCCATAGGCAGACGGGCAAAGTCATAAACCTGTTTACCCGCAACAAACGCCATAAATATCGGAAACGGAATCTCTTTCCCGGCAAAGCTTGCCACAAATGGATAGTAAACATATAACGAAACAACAAGAAGGGGAAGTGCCGCAAGGGCCGTGTTTCTTGAGATAATTAATCCTTCTTTCCTTGTGGTTTTTAAAGGAACCGTCCACAGTTCTGTTTGTAAATAAAAAACACCCCGCATTTCCAATGTGAGTGCGGGGTGTTTGTTTTCCTCAGCTTATTCTCTGCCTTAATCTTATCTTGTCTGCTACCATTGCTATAAATTCGGAATTGGTGGGCTTCCCTTTGTCGTTATGTATAGTGTATCCAAACAGGCTGTTTATGGTATCAACCTTGCCCCTGCTCCAGGCAACCTCTATGGCATGCCTTATCGCCCTTTCCACCCTGCTGGCGGTTGTGTTGTATTTCTTGGCTATGGCAGGATACAACTCCTTTGTTACCGCACTTAACATTTCAATATCGTTTACCACGGTTTTGATTGCCTCCCGAAGGTACAGGTATCCTTTGATATGGGCCGGTACGCCTATTTCATGTATTATATTGGTTATTTCCACATCCAGGCTCTGGCCTTCGGTAAAATATGTTTCAGGCTGGTTCTTTCTTTTCTTTTCGATGGGTACCACATTGTTGTCCATGGTCTGCCTTATTCTCTTTATAAATATCTGCATGTCAAAGGGCTTAACAATATAATAATCCGCTCCCAATGCCAAAGCCCTCTGGGTTATCTTGTCCTGGCCTACTGCCGACAGCACTATTACATTGGGCACCTTATCCAAAGCCATCGAATTCAGCTTTTCCAATACTCCCAGTCCGTCCAGATGGGGCATTATTATATCCAGCACCAGTATATCCGGACAGCTTTCGCGTACCAAATCAATGGCCTCCAGCCCATCATTTGCAGTTCCCACAAGTTCTATGTCCTTTTCCCTTTCCAAGTATTCGCCTACAATATCGCAAAACTCTTTGTTATCGTCTGCGATTACTATTTTTATCTTTTTCTCATTCAAAAGGAGCCCTCCTTTTAATTTATTTTGGTTGACAAATACGTATTCGACAAAGGGAAATCAATTCCTCCTATATTAGCAAATTTTATATTGTATGGATATAATTTCTGCATATTGGATTAACATCTCCCATTATATAATAAAAACTGAGAATACCCTTTCGGGTATTACTCAGCTTTGTCCACTTCCCTGATACCCTTGTCATTAAGCTGTGCATTTTGTATCATCCATTCTGCAAAAATCCCGTACCCCCGGGTGGGGTCGTTGACAAATACGTGGGTGATAATGCCCGCCAACCTGTCGTCCTGTATTATTGGGCTCCCACTCATTCCCTGTACTATTCCCCCGGTGGTATTTAAGAGCCTCTCGTCGGTTATCCTTACCACCATGCTTTTGGGCTCCGGGTGGTATTGGTTGGCAACCTTTTGTATCTCCACAGTATACAAATCTATCTTTTCATTTACCGTTGTCAGTATATACGCGGGCCCTTCCTTGATCTGATGTCGCAGCGCAACAGGTATTGGCCGGGGATAGAAAGCGTTTTCCAGGGGTCTTATCAGCTTTCCGTATATTCCAAACTCTGTGTTTTTTTCAATAAGCCCCAGTTTATTCTGCTCTTCAAAAAAAATTCCACGTATCTCACCCGGCCTGCTTTTTTCGCCTTTCTGAATCGAAGCTATCCTTGATTCTAATATTTCACCTTCTTCCACCGACAGCATCAATCCGGTATCCACATCGGTAACCGCATGTCCAAGAGCACCGAATACGCCTGTTTCCTGGTAATAAAAGCTTAGGGTTCCAACTCCGGCGGTTTTATCCCTCACCCATGCCCCTATACGATACTTGCCATCCTCCTGGCTCTTTACGGGTTTTATGCTTTTGGTAAGGGTTTGATTATCCCTCCTGATTTCCAGGTTTATGGTTTCGGTGCCACATTTGTTCAGAAGGTCTATAACGTGGTCAGCATCCCTTACCTTTATTCCGTTTATCGCTATTATTGAATCCCCCACAGAAATCCCAGCCTGGGCTGCGGGATTGTAGCTTCTTCCGTCAATAGCAGTAACATCGGCCACAGCCACCACCAGGACTCCCTGGGTAAAAAGCTTTACTCCAATCGAATGCCCTCCGGGAATAACCTTTATTGGAGGTATTACCGACACCGTCATTCTTTTTAGGGGTATGATACCGAATAATCGGAATTCAATGTTGGAATTTCCGGTATCCATCGTTTGTATCAACAGTGGATGACTGCTCACAACGCTGATTCCGGTTGTGGTTACCTTTAAACCGTTTAACTTGATGACTCCTTCACTCTCGCTGGTTGCCAGTATGCTGAAGGGCAGTCTCAGGTTTATTGTTGCCTCTTCGCCTTCAATCACCAGGTACTCTTCGGGCATTTTGGCAAATTTATAGATGTCTAATAAAACAGATGCAGACACCATGGTTATTACTAGAATTATAGCCATTAGCGCTGCCTTATGCCTGCTCCCCAAGCTGTATCACGCTCCTAAAAGCCCAAGAGCCTGTTTTTGCCCACCTCCAAAAAATTTGATTTCTAATTATAAGTTAACCCTTTGAAAAATGAATTATGCTACAAAAATAATGTGTAAAAAGCTGATATTTGCAAAAAAAGAGCTATTTTGCTCTCTCTTTAACGGTCTCAGCCATTTTTAACATTTCTTCTGAATGTCTTATGGTAAGCTCGGTTACCTTTGCTCCTCCCATCAGCCTTGCTAGTTCTTTGATTTTTTGATTCCTTTCCAATACTTCGAGCCTTGTTTGAGTTTTGCCGTCTTTTTCTTCCTTTAATAACATGCAATGATTATCAGCCATGGCTGCAATTTGCGGCAGATGGGTTACGCATACCACCTGGTGTTTTTTTGATACACTTGCAAGCTGCTGTGCAACAACCTGGGCGGTTCTGCCGCTTATACCGGAATCAATCTCATCAAATATAAGCGTGGGTATCTTGTCGGTATCGGCAAGGCATCTCTTTATCGCAAGCATAATCCTTGACATTTCCCCGCCGGATGCTATTTTGTTCAAAGACTTGAGCGGCTCGCCGAGGTTGGCGCTGAACAAAAACTCCACCATATCGGTACCCTTCGGTGTAAACTTTTCTGTCTGCTGCATGTCAACCGCGAAGGCACCGTTGTTCATCCCCAGCTTCACAATCTCGGATGTAACCTTTTTGGCCAGGTAGTCTGCCGCCTTTTTTCTCAGCTCGGACAATACTTTGCACTCTCTTTTCAGATCCCTTTCCAATTCGCCTATTTCCGCCCTGATTCTCTGCTGCAGCTGTTCGCTGTTTTTCAGCCTTTCAAGTTCAATGTATCTATTGCGGCAGTATTCAAGTATTTCTTCTATGGTCCTGCCGTATTTTCTTTTCAGCCTGTTTATAAGTTCAAGCCTTTCCTCAATACTGTTCAGCTTCGATTTGTCAAACTCAAAGCCTTCAAGAAAACTTCGAATATCCCTGGACATTTCCCTCAGGGAATGGTAAGAGGTCTCGGTAATACGCTGAAAACCTGCAATTCTGTCGTCCATGTCTGCATAGGGAGAAAGCAGTGCGTTAACCTGACCGATTCCGTTTACTACCGTTATCCCTGCAGATTCATCATTTCCATAAAGCAATTGATAGCTCTGCGCCAGGGACTGATATATTTTTTCAGCGTTAACCATTACTTCGCGCCGGCGAAGAAGCTCCTCTTCCTCGCCTATTTCTAGATTTGCATCCTCAATTTCCTGCACCTGGTAAGAGTAAAGGTCTATATTTCTTTCCCTTTCCATTTCGTTCTTGACGTTCAATCCAAGCTCTTTTTCCAGTCGGGCCAGTCTTTCATACATTGATGCAATCTTGTTCCTTAGTTTTGTTATTTCCTGACCACCGAACTGGTCCAGAATATCCAAATGGTTGTGCACATCCAAAAGGGACTGGTGTTGGTGCTGGCCGTGTATATCAATAAGATGCCGGCTTAGCTGCTTTACACTTGATAAAGGCACCGTCCTGCCGTTTATCCTGCTTATACTCCTACCGCTTCTAATTTCCCTCGACAGTACTATTGTTTTATCGGATTCCTGTTCAATTCCCATAGACTGCAAAAAAAATTCAAGCCCGTCTATCCCTGAACAATCAAAAAGGGCTTCTACCACTGCCTTTTTGGCTCCTGTCCGTATTATGTCGGTATCCGCCCTTTCACCCAGTACCAGGTTTACTGCATCAATTATTATGGATTTTCCTGCCCCGGTTTCTCCTGTTAAAACATTAAGTCCGTCTTCCAAGCTAAGGCGGACATTATCTATGAGAGCAAAGTTCGAAATGTTAAGTTCCAGCAGCATCTCCGGTTGACCTCCATTTCTACTCTATCAGTTTCTTTATTTTTTCCATTACCTGCACCGCTTTTTTTTCATCCCTGGTAGCCACAAAAATAGTATCATCCCCGGCAATGGTGCCTACAATATCCCCCCAGTCCATTGCGTCTATTGCTGCAGCCGATCCCTGGGCAGCCCCCGGGATGGTTTTTATTACCACCATGTTTGCCGCATAATCTACACCAATCATGGCTTCCATGAACACTTTTACATGCTTGTCCACAAGTTCGCTGTCATGGGGTTTTATTGTTGTGTATTTGTACTTACCGCTTTCGCTTAAGGTCTTTATAAGCCGCAGCACCTTAATGTCCCTTGACACTGTGGCCTGGGTAATGTTAAAACCGCAGTTTTTAAGCTCCTCCGCCAGTTCCTCCTGCGTTTCAATCTCTTTATTGTCGATAAGTTCCAGTATTTTGGCATGCCGGGCGTTTCTCATTTGACCAACCTCCTTGAATAAGGTGCCAGTTGCCACCTTTATCACTCTTTTTCATTTAGTTTTGTCCTCAGCACGTCATAAAAGTTCTTATCCCTAAGCTTTATCATGTTTGCCGTAAATTCAGCCTTCCTGACTATTACGATATCGCCAGCGTTCAGCCTGTAACCCTGCTGTCCGTCTACCGTCAGCATAACATCGTTTTTATCCTCCACAAGTTCCACCTTGACCTCTTCATTTTGAGAAATAACTATTGACCTTGAATTCATTGTGTGCGGGCTTATGGGAGTTATAACCATTCCGGCCAGGTCGGGACTTAGAATGGGGCCGCCGGCTGAAAGGGAATAGGCGGTAGAACCTGTGGGACTTGAAATAATAATACCATCTGCCGAATATGTTTCCACGTAGCTTTGATTGATATATGTCCTGAGCCTGATAATTCTTGAAAAGGAACCCTTTGATATGACTATATCATTAAGTGCCGCGAAGCTGTCGTTAATCATATTGTCCTTCACCACTACGGCTTCCAGCATCATCCTACTTTCTACCCGGTAGTCCCCCCCCCTTATCCTTTCCAAACCTTCATACATGCTTTCGGTTTCCAGTTCGGTTAAAAAACCGAAATGCCCCAGGTTGATCCCCAGTATGGGTGTCTGGTGCCATATTACTTGCCTTGCAACCGACAGAAGTGTACCGTCACCGCCCAGCACTATAATAAAATCCGAATTCTTATATATCTCGACTGGTCTTTCTGCCAGGTCCGGCCTTTCCACTTCACTGGCGGTTATCTCGTTGAGCAGTACCTTTGCCCCGCTTTTTTCCAGCCATTCTATAAGTTGTCTGGTCACATCCAGACTGCTAGCCTTCTGAAGGTTTGGAATAATGCCGATTTTATCGAACTTAATTACCCAATCTTCCATTTTTTGTTTTCTCCTTCCATATAAAAACATTCTACAAATATTCCGATTTTCCTCCATAATCAGGAAAAAACTCGATGGGATTCTTCAATAACATAGTCTATGGCAGACTGGATATCTTTTTCCTGACCGTTTTTCCCTTTACCTGCATATATCAGATATTCGATATTTCCGCTGCCGCCGGTTATTGGTGAATAAGTCAGCCCCTTGATTTCAAAACCCATTAGTACAAGAAACTCATAAATATTCTGCACCACTTCTTTGTGCACCGCTGCATCCCTCACAATTCCCCCTTTTCCCACCTTATCTCTCCCTGCTTCAAACTGGGGCTTTATTAGCGCTATGACGCCGCATTCGGGCTTAAGCAGCGTGTCAACCACATTAAGCACCAAAGCGAGAGAGATAAAAGCCACGTCAATTACCGCCATGTCACACAGCTCGCCTATGTCTTCGGGTTTTACGTACCTTATATTTGTTCTTTCCATAACCACTACCCTTTTGTCGTTTCGCAGTCCCCAATCAAGCTGTCCGTAACCCACGTCCACTGCATACACCTTTTTTGCACCCCGCTGCAGCAGACAGTCGGTGAACCCCCCGGTCGAGGCTCCTATATCCAGAACACATTTACCGTATACATCCACTTCAAACAGATCCAGCGCCCTTTGAAGTTTCAATCCGCCCCGGCTCACATAGGGTATAGGGTCTTCCCTGACCGTTATATGGCAGTCTTCTCTAACCATTGTACCTGCTTTGTCCACCATCTTTCCGTTAACCGATACTATTCCGGCCATGATTGCCGATTTTGCCTTTTCCCTGCTTTTGAAACAGCCTCTATCCAAGAGGAGTATATCCAGCCTTTTCTTTTCTGATGCCACTTACCTTTCCCCCTTCAATAAATTCCAGCAGGCTGTGGTATATACCTTCATCGTCCAGCCGGTAGGCTTGATACAGGCTCCCAACATCACCGTGGGTTATGAATTCGTCCGGGAAACCTAAAATCCTTAACCTGATATCGAGCCCCATGGAATTTATTTGCTCCATCAGATAGCTTCCGAACCCGCCCCGGACCACATTGTCCTCCAATACCGCTATAATGCCACAGTCCCTTGCTATTTCCTCAATTATTCCCTTATCCAGAGGCTTAATAAACCTGACATTCACGACCCCCGCCCTGATGCCCCTTTTCCTTAACGTTTGTGCCGCTCTTACGGCCCTCGGCAGCATGTTTCCAACAGCCATTATATACATGTCTTTGCCCCTATATACAATTTCCGATTTACCCTTTGTAAGGGGTCCCGGGTTGTATCCGTTTACCGGGTTTCCTTCTCCCCTGGGGTACCTTACGGCAACGGGTGATTTACATCCCACTGCGTACCTTAACATGTCCTTAAGCTCGCTGCAGCAGCAGGGAGCCAGTATCTGCAGGTTTGGAACGCTGCTTAGGAATGACAGATCGAAAACCCCGTGATGGGTAGGCCCGTCGTGTCCCACTATCCCCGCCCTGTCAACGGCAAAGACCACCGGCAGTTTCTGCAGGCACACGTCATGAATTAACTGGTCATAGGCCCTCTGCAGGAAAGTCGAATACACTGCAAAGACAGGCTTGTACCCTTCTCTGGCAAGACCTGCGGCAAAGGTGACCGCATGCTGTTCCGCAATAGCCACATCAAAAAATCTATCCGGATATTTCTCGGCAAAACCGGACAGCCCGGTACCGTCCGCCATGGCAGCAGTAACCGCCACTATTGTTGGATCCTTCTTTCCGAGTTCGAGCATTGCTTCGCCAAAGGCGGAAGAAAAGCTCTGTCCGTTACCATTCTTTATTATCTCTCCGGTTTCCACATTAAAGCTTCCTACGCCGTGGTATATATCGGGGTTGTCCAAAGCCGGCCTGTAACCCTTTCCTTTCTTTGTAACAACGTGGATCAGCACCGGCCCTTTCAGTTTTTTCGCCCTTTTAAGTACATCCTTAAGCACAAAAAGGTCGTGCCCGTCTATCGGTCCCAGGTATGTAAACCCAAGCTCTTCAAACAGCATGCTGGGAACCAGGAAGTACTTAATTGTATCCTTTGCCTTACCGGCAAACCTTGCCATGCTCCCCCCCACTGCCGGTATGCGTTTTATCAGCCTTTCAATGTCCTCTTTGGCCCTGAAATACTTCGGATCGGTTCTCACCCGGCTTAGATATCTTGAAAGGCTGCCCACATTCTGAGCAATTGACATTTCGTTTTCGTTCAAAACCACAGTAATATCCTTTTGCAGGTGTCCTGCATGGTTCAGCGCTTCAAAGGCCATACCTGCCGTCATTGCCCCGTCCCCTATCACCGCCACCACCGAATAATTTTGACCATTCAGGTCCCTTGCCGAAGCAATCCCGAGGGCAGCGGAAATGGAAGTGCTGCTGTGTCCCGTCCCGAATATGTCGTGCCGGCTTTCGTCCATTCTGGGAAACCCTGAAATCCCGCCAAACTGCCTTAAAGTACCGAACCTTTTAAGCCTGCCGGTCAAAAGCTTATGTACATATGCCTGATGCCCGACGTCCCAGATTATCCTGTCAACCGGGCTTGAATACACGCTATGCAGGGCTATGGTCAGTTCCACAACCCCGAGGTTTGATGCCAGATGTCCTCCGGTCTTAGAAACGCTGTCCACTATTATGTGCCTCAGTTCCCTGGCAAGGATTTTTTGTTTCATATCGCTTAAATTCCTAATATCCTCCGTCCCCTGCAGGCTTTCCAATATCTGATACACCTTAGGTTCACCGCTTTCCACCATTTTTTTTGTCATTACCAACCACTTTTATGCTGGTCCTTTTATGAAACAGATTTAAAATCGTTCCCACCCTGAAAGTGATTTCACTTGCTTTTTTTATGGCAATATTTTTTCCAACAGCCTTACCTCCAACGGTAACCGCCGCAATAAGGCTGCTTAATAGTATCCCGGCCGTTGCACCCTTTATATTGGGATAAAGCATTACAAACCTTGTAACTATCACGGCGCCTGCAGCTCCGCTGATAATCCCGCATATATCACCTATTACATCGTTACAAAAATTTGAAACTGCACCGGCATTTTTATGAAGCTCCACCGCCTCCCTGGCACCCGGAATTTTCTGGGCGGCCATACCGTTAAGCGGTTTCTCGTCTGACGCAGTTACGGCTATGCCTATTATATCAAAAATTATGCCTATTATTATTATTGCCATAAGAATGATATAAGCAATGCCGAGTTTTAGGTTTCTAACCACCGTCTCGGACAGAAAGCTGAAGGAAAGCGCAAGCAAAAACGTCCACAGCGTAATAAACACTACCCATCTGCCTGCTTTTGCCTTTTCTTTTTGTTCCTTTGTACTCAATTCATACTCCCTCTCTTTTCGCACTGGATTATATAATTAGTATTATTACATATACTAAAATTATAGCATTAACAGCAGGGATAAAAAACAATTAAAAAGCTGATAGTATAAACTATCAGCAAAAGTTCGCGGTGGCAGCATAATGAGTAAATTTTGCGGCTTAGGTCCAGCAGGCTTTCCCAGGCGGATACTATCCTGTCGCCAGGTTAGCGGTTTCCCTTTAAACCCGTCTCTATCGTGTTACCATCGATAGGGCTGGATTACCACTTAGTCCGCACCCTAATCCCCAATATGCCTCCGTTGGAACAGTCTAGGAGTTTTCCTCGACATCGGTCCCGTTTCTTAGCCTCTTTTGCAAAATAGGTTTCGAAAGCATTGGCATCTTCCGAAGGGCCCTTCGGAATTAGCCTGACAATCATCCGCCTATCTCACTCAAGGCAGGCTACGCTGCAGGTTTTATCTGCAGGTTTTTACCCAACCTGATATCAGGTTTCGGGTCTCCGCAGAGGGAGGGTCAACGCCTGCATGCCGTTGCAGATCGCCCCCACCTCTTTACTCCCTGAGAAAGCCCCCAACTGGGCGTCAGAAGCCAACACAAGGAACTTCATCGATGTGCCTTTTGACGGATTTTTAGCCCCGCCTTCAGAAGCGAAACGTCTGACTAGAATACTGCACCACCAACTATGAACATATTATAACATGACGGCATCCTACCTTCAAACTCCGCTAAAGCATTATATTTGCCGTTATTATACCTAGAATGCCACCTGCAATAACCTCTATCGGCGTATGGCCTATTAACTCCTTCAATCTCTCTTCCTTGAGCCCTTTGTGTTCAATGACATCCATTATTATTATGTTAATTATTTCTGCCTGTTTGCCGGCCGCTCTCCTAACTCCGGCTGCATCATACATTACCACAAAGGCATAGGATATGGCTATTGCAAACAGAGGAGAATCCCAGCCCTGAAGTCTGCCGATACCGGTTGACAAGGCCATCACAAATGCAGAATGTGAGCTGGGCATTCCTCCCGAGCCCACAAAACGTTTCAAATCAAACTTTTTGTTTATCGAAATATCAATGACTACCTTGGCCACCTGTGCTATGGTCCAGGAAACCAGTGCAACAACAAGAACCCTGTTGTCAAATATCCGAGAAAAAAAGTTCAAACGCTTTCCCCCTTGTATTTAGAATTCCCTGACCATAAGGTAATCGGTCAGCTGTTTTAGAAATAATGCCCCGTCACCAAACCCTTTAATGCAGTTCTTTGCTTCAGCGGTCAGACTCTCCAGCATTTTGCGGGATTCATCAAGTCCGATGATTGATACATAGGTGGGTTTGTTTTTTGAAGCGTCGCTTCCTATATCCTTTCCCAAAACTTCCTTTTCGCCGGTGACGTCCAGGATGTCATCCTGTATCTGAAAGGCAAGGCCCAGTTTTTCACCAAAACCTCTTATACATGACAGTTCTTTGCCGCTGCAGCCCCCAATTAAGGCTCCCGAAAGAAGTGAAGCGCATATAAGGGCCCCCGTCTTTTTTTTATGCATTTCCTTCAAATCACCGATGGACATTTCTTTTCCTTCATTTTCAAGGTCAAGCACCTGCCCACCTATCATTCCTTCCCTACCACCGGCCCCCGCTATTAATCTGGCTGCCCTCAGACAGCGCTCATCGAAGGGAGTAACGCCCAGCATCAGCTCGAAGGCACAGTTCAACAGCCCGTCTCCCGCAAGAACGGCGATGCCTTCCCCAAACACTTTGTGATTGGTCGGTTTGCCCCTCCTGTAGTCGTCATTGTCCATGGCCGGAAGGTCATCGTGAATAAGCGAATAGGTATGTATCATTTCCACGGCACAGGCGAAGGGTACTGCCTGCAGAGACTGCCCGCCGCATATTTCACAGCCTGCCAAGGTCAGTATAGGCCGCAGCCTTTTGCCGCCGGCAAACAGGCTGTACTCCATCGCTCTTTGTATTTTCCCGGGTACACCCTCTTTACTTTGCATATACCGCTTTAAAAAGCTTTCTATAAGTTCTCTTTTTTCTGCAAGCTTTGATTCAAAACTCAACTGTTATTCCCCTTCCAACTCAAAATCAAACTTTTCAAGGGCATCTTCCTGCTGCATTATAACCTTTACCCTGCCTTCCATCTCTTCCAGCTTTTTTGTGCAATACCTGTACATTTTTATACCCTCTTCGAAAATCTCCAGCGACTTGTCAAGTTCCAGTTCTCCGCCTTCCAGGCTTTTAATTATTTCCTCCATCCTTTCCATGGCCTCTTCGAAACTTATATTTTTCATAAATCTGCTACCTCCTTTTCACCCTCAAAACGCCTACATTTACTACTCCGTCCTTAAATCTCAAATCAAGTTTGCTGTCCTTTTCCACTTGCATTACCGATTTCACCGTCTTTTTCGAACCGGCTTCCATTACCACCGCGTATCCCCTTTCCAGCACCGAAAGGGGGCTTAAACTGTCCAGCTTTGCAACCTTTTTCCCAAGGTCCATCTTGACATTATGCCGGTACACAGCAAAGGCCCTTTTCAGCCTTTCCTGCTCCTCGTCAAGCCGCTGCTTAAGCTGCAGTATCCTGTCGCAGGGCTGCCGGAAACCATAACTGTCTCTTATGCTTTTCAGCTTTATGCGGTTAAGCCTTATATTTCTTTCCACCGCTGCTCCCATTCTATGGCAGGCTTCATCAAGCCTTTCGCTCACCTGTTTTAGTTCCGGCACCACCAGCTCACCGGCCGCGGTTGGGGTGGGTGCCCTCATATCCGCCACAAAATCCGCTATTGTAAAATCGGTTTGGTGACCTACCGCAGACACAACCGGAATATGTGATCTATATATGGCTTGGGCTACCCTTTCATCGTTGAAGGCCCACAGTTCTTCTATCGAACCGCCTCCCCTTCCGATTATAATAACATCAACCGGCTCCTTATAATTGAAGTATTCTATACCGCCGCATATCTGTTCCGGTGCACTGTCCCCCTGTACCAGCGAATTAAATACATATATCTTAGTCTTATCAAACCGCCTTTTAATGGTGGTAATTATATCCCTTACCGCTGCCCCCTTCGCGGAGGTCACAACCCCTATCCTTTCGGGCATAAAGGGCAGTTTCTTTTTTTTGTTATCGTCAAAATAACCCTTTTTCTCAAGGTTTTTTTTCAGTAGCTCAAAGGCCTGGTACAACTCACCCAGGCCGTCCTGGGATATTTCCCTTACATAAAGCTGATACTGTCCGTCCCTTTCATAAACGGAAATGCTACCCTTTGCCAATACTTTCATACCCTCCGCCGGAGCAAAGGATAGTCTTACGGCATAATCCCTGAACATTATGCAGCGCAAACGGCTGCAGCTATCTTTGAGGGAAAAGTATACATGCCCTGAACTGTGCGGTTTGTAGTTTGTTATTTCTCCCTGTACGGTAATTCCAGAAAGTATTGGGTCTGTATTCAGGCATTTTTTTATATAGCTGTTGACTTCACTCACCGAGAGCGCCCTTAGCTCCATATTATACCCGCCTTTTTACATATTCTTTTCTCTTGCTATAACAGCCGTACCCACCCCACTGTCGCTACAGTATTTTGGATGCGGGAAGTACTGCCTGCAGTCAAGTTTTTCTTCAAGGTGACTTTTAATCATTTTGTTCGCCGATACACCGCCCACCATCAGCACTTCTCCAATATTATTAATCCGGCAGGCCTCTGAAATAATTTTTTCAAGGCCCCTCGCTATACATTTGAGTACCAAAAAAGCAACCTGGGCTTCATCCGCGCCGGTTTGAAGCAGCCGCCTGGCGTGGGTTTCTGGCCCCGAAAAACTCAACGTGCAGCCTTTGCTGCTGCAGGGGATTTCCAAAGCAGGGGCTGTACCTATTGCTCTACCCGCCAACTCTTCCAACTGCGGTCCGCATGGAAAATCCAGTCCCATGGCCACGCCTATCCTGTCCACAAACTGACCTGCACTTATATCCCGGGTACCGCCTATTATACTGATTTCGAAATCCGGGTCTTTTTTTTGTGTAATCAATAGTTCGGTGGTGCCTCCCGAAAGGTGCACCGTTAAAAACCGATCTGCCTTTGGCCCTCCTGCCGACCACAGCCCCGCCATAAGGTGGCTTTCCTGGTGGGTGGTGGCATAAAAGGGTATCCCCGCTGCAGCTGCGGCAGCCTTTGCCGTGCTTTCCCCCACCGTAAAAACCGGCATATAGGACTCCGGCAACGGCCTGGGTTTAACCGAAGCGGCTAACGCTTTTACATCAAACCTGCCTGCCAGTACCTTCAGTTCATCGGATAATCCGTTTAAGTTTCGAATATGCTGGAATACCGCTTCCGACTGTCTTAGGCCTTTTTCGCCCCGTTTTACCTGGAGGACGTTTCTTTTGTCGGACAGGAGTTTCCCGTTATCATCCACCATCGCCATGGAGGTGGTATAACAGCTGGTATCAAAACCTATATATGCATCCATTCTTTCACCTACTGCAGTTTATGTTCCCTTACTATATTACCCAGTATTCCGTTTACAAAGACCCCGGACTCCGGGTCACCGTACTTTTTTGCCAAATCAACCGCTTCATTTATTGATACCTTAACCGGTATATCGTCCCTGTAGAGTATCTCATACAAGGCATTTCTCAAAATCGCAAGGTCTACCCACGGAATCCTGTCAAGGGTCCAGTTCTTAAGTTTGCCCCGAATTATCCCGTCAATCTCGTCCAGGTTTTTGACAGTCCCTTGAATATTTTCTTTGAAAAACTGCCTGTCAGCCGTTTCCATCGGGTTTTCATCCATAAAAACTTCAAGCAGGCCGCTGTATTCTTCCCGCCGCGCTTCCATCTGAAACAAAAATCTGACAATCAGTTCTCTGGTTTTTTTCCTGCTCATATATAAATCCTCCCGTAATATGCTGGATGCATGCAGCAATTATTATAACCAGTATGTTGTTAATTTTTTCGAATGCTGTTACCTGCCTGGGGGATTTACTGCTTGTCCTTCCGGATTAAATCAAAGAATAAACCTCCCGAAAAGGAGGTTGACTGCAAACCCTGTAATTATTTATCCTGTTCCTCCTGGCTGCCCGCATTTCCCGCGGCCACTCCCTGAACGTGTATGTTAACTTCAACGACATTAAGGCCTGTCATGGTTTCCACTGCTTTCTTAACCTTATCCTGTATCTCCCAGGCCACTTCGGGTATTTTTACCCCGTATTCCACTATTATATGTAAGTCGATGTTTACTTCCTTTTCGCCTATTGCAACCTTGACACCCTTGGACTGATTCTTTCTGCCGAGAAGCTCGGCTATTCCGCCG
This sequence comes from uncultured Clostridium sp., assembly GCA_964529035.1. Lineage (GTDB taxonomy): Bacteria > Bacillota > Clostridia > Ch29 > Ch29 > CAZGUG01. The sequence goes on along the minus strand of CAZGUG010000002.1, from coordinate 47,780 downwards.
GCTATTCCGCCGCTCATTCCTATAACACCCTTCACCTCGGTTGCAGCAATGCCGGAAATGATTGAAACCACGTCGTCGGATATCTTAACTGTTCCTACTTCCTCAACAGTTGCCTTTTTGCCTTGTTTGTCCTTTTCTGTCATATCTTCACCCCCGAGCGTAATTTTATTATTAATTATATCAAAGGGTATATACCATTACAAACAATTCTATTCTTTTTCCATAATTTTAATGTTTTCGATGTCAACCTTTGCTTCCCGGGATACTATATCCTTTATTTGTGCCACCTGGGCCTGGGTAAGCTGGTGGGCATTAACTATTATGTTCACCGAATCCTCACCCATAATAACAAGGGCATCCTTGAATCCCTTTGCCTTTATCAGGTTTTCTATAATGCTTTCTGTCTCGCTCCTGGTTATCAGGGACAGCATTTCGGTTTGTGCCATTTCTTTTATCGAAACATCGGTGTTCTGGTCAGTTACTATACCGTTAAGGGTTTCTATATAGAAGCTTCTGTTTTTCTCCCTGTCCAGCCTCGACTGTATGAAAAAGCTGGCGGTTGCCAGGTTGGCAGCACTGGTTTCCACTCCTTCTTCTATTTCTATGTTTCCGTTATCCTCGCTGTCCATGGCCAATTCATCATCCGGCTCGGGTATTATCATATCATCGTAGCCGTCTTCTCCAACAAATGTCAGGCTGTCTTCACTGGCCACTTCCCGTGTTATATTATGATTAATCACCGCAACCACAGCCAGTAAAAGCACCAAAAACGACAGCACCACTGTCTTTCTTCTTAATACCATCATATCACTATTCCTCCCCTTTTAGATATCTTTTTATTTTGGATAAACCTTTACCCTGAATGCGGGTATCCCTAAAACAGTCTGCACCGCTTCGGTCAGCCGGGCAGCCACCTCCACTCTCTCCGCTCCCTGTGCCACCACAATTACTCCCTTAACCTCCGGCATAACCTCCTTGACTATCAAAGGCTGGTCTTCCACACTTACGTTGTTTTTCAGCACAATCTTTCTGTCAACACTGTTCTGCGTAACTGTCCTGGTTCCCCCGTCACCATCCCTCTCATTGGTTTCGCTGGAGGTTTCTATCGTGTTTGTCGCAGGAATTACCTCTCTGCCAGTGTTCAGGGTTACCATTACAGATACTTCGCCCACACCGGAGATTTGTTCCAGTATACCTTTAAGTTTCTTTTCCAACTGTTCTTCATATGTAACTGCCGAATCGGTCTGTATATTAAATTGTATGTCTGTTTCCTCAATACTATTTCTACTTGGCTTATTATTGCTAAAAAAAGTGTCGGCGGAGATGACAACTATAGCCGCAACAAGGCAGACAATGAGCAGATTTTGAAACAGCTTTTTATTTCCCATATTGTACAGTTTTTCTTTTATACTGTTTAAATCCATATATTTTCAACCCTCCTTTAATCTTCACCCCGCAGCGTTACATCTATCCTTTGGCCCGGCAAACCGTATATTTGGGAAAGAAAACCCTTTATTTCCTCCGCCAGGTCGCTATCTGTACCTGCAGCTTCAACCGCATTCTCTTCCTCAGTGTCTTTGAATACCTTTACTGTAATTCTATCCACCTTTTTAATGCCGGCATCCTCCTTTTGCCCTGTATCGTCAACCACCACCCTTATTCCAAGAATACTTCCAAAGCTTTCACTCTCGTAATTTTCATCTACCTCAACATTTGCCCGCACCTGTCCGGCAAAACCTGCATCAATAACCTGTCTTGCCACTCCCTGCTCAAGGTTGTTTTTATATAATACCGTCAATCCTTCTCTGCTGCCCTCTTTCAGTTTTTTCGCCTGATTTTCCACATCCCTTACAGCGATTGCCCGTGACATTTCGGATGATATCAAATCCAAATCGTAACCGCCCGACATCAAATGCACAAAGGGATTAATTATAACAAACATCACCATAAGCCCCGTTACCAGGCTAATATATTTTCTTGTGCTGCCGCCCGGCAGAATAATCTCGATTATAATAACAAAAATAATGGCTGCAACTATATTCAAAACCCAGCCTTCAAAAAACTGCATGCCAGCACCTACCTCATCATCAGGGCAGCGTTTCCCGCCCCGATTATAATGGTTACCGAAACAAAAAACATCAGTGCCACCGAGGCCACCGTAGCAAACAACAAAAGAAGGCTTCCGGCCATTTCGTTTAGACAGTTTACAAGCTGTCCCCCGGCTATCGGTTCAATTACTGCTGCACAGATCTTATATATCAGTACCAGGGATATAATTTTTAGTATTGGAAACGCTACCATAACAAACAGTGCAACCAGCCCGAAAGCTCCCACCGCGTTTTTAATAAGCAGTGAACAGCCTACTATTGTGTCCACCGCATCCGCAAGAAAACCGCCTATGATCGGTATGAAACTGTCCGCTGCAAATTTCGCAGTCCGTATCGAAACCCCGTCTATGGTAGCCGCCGTCACTCCCTGTATGGTCATAAGACCGATAAACACGGTAAGAACAAGACCAATAAATGCTACACAGCCCTGTTTAAGCAGAGTTGACAGCCTGGACAGGTGAAATTTTTCGGACAGGTTGTTCACAATGGCAAGAACAGCTGATAGAAATATAACCGGCAGCAGAAAATTCTTAAAAACAGTACTGAAAAAACCTATTGATACCGCAATAATCGGTTGTAAAAGGGCCATGGAAGTGATGCCCCCCATAACCGCCAGCAGCGCCAAAAGGGTGGGAAGGAAAAACTGCATGAATTTAACCATGCTGTCTATTGTTTGGGAACCGATGCTTAAAGCCGCCGAAAAACTCTGTATTGCAACGGCGGTGAGTACCAGCATACAGGCCAGTTTTGCCAGTTCGCTCACCATCCCGTTTCCAAAGGAATCCTGTATATTGCTCAGTATTGCATATACAATAGACAGGATTACAAGCTTTGCAAGCAGGTTGATGTTAACAAGCACCTGGGCAAACAGGTATCTGCCAATACCCGCAATTATCTCCCCGGCAGATATGCTTATATTTCCCGTTACAAGCCCCTTTATGAACTCCCTCGCATTTATAGGTTTCATGTACTGCGCCGTCTCATTGTTCAAACTGTCCAGAATACCCTGAATATCGTCCAATTCCAATTTGTCCAATTGACTCTCCAAAACCCCAATGTTTTCTCCTGCCGCATCACCGGCGGCACCCGCACATGCAGGAGTACATATTGAAACTACCGTTATCAGCAGTACCACTCTCATCCACTTCTTCATCAGGCTTCCTCCCTCAGGATATTATGTTTTTTATCAGGTCCATCAGCGCCATCAGGATTGGTACCGCCAGAACAAGAATAATAACCTTCCCGGCAAGCTCTATCTTGGATGCAATGGCATTTTCGCCAGCGTCCTTGCAAACCTGGGCGCCGAATTCTGCTATATATGCTATTCCCACTATCCTGAAAATCGTTGAAATATATACAAGGTCTATGTTTATCTGTCTTGAGAACATCTGCAGCTCCTCAAGCACCGAAGCAAGCTTAAATATGATTAGCAAAAATATCAATAAACCCGTCACGACACTAATTTGCAGTGCAATTTCGGGCCTGTACTGTCTAATCAGGACTACCAGAATTACAGCTATAATACTTATTGCCACAATCTGCACAATTTCCAATTCTATCCCATCCTTTAGTACAGCTGAAACAATGCCCTCACATTATTGAACAGTTCGTTTATTAGGGTAATCACCATCATCAGCACCACCACCAGCCCGCCCAGAGCCGCCATCAGGGCCAGTTCCTCCCTGCCTGTATTCTTGAGCACAAGATAAAGCGCTGCCACCAGTATACCAATAGCCCCGATCTTGAATATTATGTTAACATCCATGCCCCTTCCTCCTCTCAGATAAGAAGTATCACAAGCGCTGCTCCCAGCAGGAATCCGAGGTTTTTATACAGCCTTTCATTTTTGCTGCGCTCTTCCTCCGCCTTAGCTTGCTGCGCCTTAAGCTGATATTTTGCCAATTTAAAGCTTTTTTCCTGGTTCTCCTTGTCTATTGAACCGAGGTTTTTCCCGAAACTGCGGATTATCTGCAAGTCCTCACAGTCAAGGCTTAAGATGTCCCTGTTTCTGTCGACGGCGGTGCACCAGGCTTCTCCGGCAGTATATCCTTTTCTTTCCTCCAAAATCTGTCCCACATCAAAAAAAATGCGGTTAACAGGTGCTTCCGTACTGTGGGCAGTTTTATCCACAGCCTGCGGCAGCGGCGTGGAAGTATACAAGATTTCGCTTTCAAGAACCTGTAGAGCCTGTTGAAAGGCCCTCAGCTCCCAAACCCTTTTCTTGTAACCGTTTGCCATCAAGAACCCCGCCGAGGTAGCACAGGTCATTATTACCAGACAGCCAAATATCTTAATAATCATTCCTGGCATCCCCCCAATCCGGACAGTTTTTGGCACTCTACAGAATCAACTATCTCTTCTATGGTTCCGGGGCCTTTTCTTCTGCTGAGCACTACAACCCTCTCGAACACTCCGCCTTTCATAAGCTTTCCTATTACCGGTTTTTTCATAATATCCTTTGTGTTCCAGCCGTGAACGGTGGTAATAACGTTTACCCCGGCGTTTATCGCTTCCTGTATCGAAACAAGGTCCTCGGGCCTCCCCAGTTCGTCTGTGGCTATAACCCCGGGGGACATTGACCTTATGAGCATCATCATTCCCTGGGCCTTAGGACAGGCATCCAAAATATCTGTCCTTATACCCAAATCGTTCTGCGGAATTCCCTTGTAACACCCAGCCAGTTCCGACCTCTCATCCACAACTCCAACCTTTATTCCCTCAAACCCCAAAGAGGGTACCCCGTCGCTTAACTGTCTTATGATATCCCTCAAAAGAGTGGTCTTTCCGCACTGTGGCGGTGATACAATCAGGGTATTATATACGCTGCCTTTGTCCCTTATTAGTCTGGGAAGCAGGTTGCTGCTGCAGCCGATTACCTGCCTGGAAATCCTGATATTGAGCCCGGATACGTCTTTAATGGTTTTGACCCGGCCTCCTTCGGTCACCACCTTCCCCACAACGCCAATCCTATGGCCTCCCCGGATTGTTATGTATCCATTCTTTAGTTCATCCTCTATCGAATAAACAGAACAGTCGCACATAAGCTGCAGCGCCTTTGCCGCATCCTCAGCCGTGACAATATACGCCCTACCCCTGTCACTGCATATCCTTCCTTCCGCTGTAATATATGCGCTGTCACCGGCGCCATAAACAATAAACGGCGCATCAGCCTTTAGACGGAACTCCTCGATACATTCCAACTCACCAAAAGACAACCTCTGTATCATGTTTCTGATATTGACAGGCAGTGAATCGAATATGTATTTGTACCTTTTCCTTCCCCCTTTCTCTTCCCTCCAGACCCTTTCTGGTATGTGCCTGGTTTTTTCATAGGTATGCATAACAGACCTGTCCCCCTTTCCTATATAATTAATATTTATACTCCGCTCACAATATGTCTTAAATTTGATTCGGGATTTTGCGCAAAAAAAAACGGTGCATTCCAGGCACCGTTCTTTTTTTATCGTTTCTTATTCTTCATCGTCCTCTTCGTCATCGTCGTCCTCTTCTTCCTCAAATTCCAGGTAGATTGGCTCGTGACAGTTGGGGCAGATTATATCGGCGTCATTGTCTTCAATAACTTCTTCTTCCACGAATACCGTATGATCGCAGTGGGGACACTCCACTTCAACGAATTCTTCTCCCTCGTCATAGTCCTCATAGTCGTCGTAGTAGTAATCGTCAAAGACCTCTTCTTCAACTTCTGCCAGGTCTTCATCTATACATTCCACGTATTCATCAAGTTCATCATGGACTTCAGCCAGTTCGTTCACAGCATCAGCAAATTCTTCCAGCACGTCTACAATTTGCATGAATAGTTTTCCTTCCTTTGTGTCCTCGCTTATCTGCAGACCGTCCGTAAGACCCCTTAAGTAAGAAACTCTTTCATATAGGTATTTCATTTTACCAACCTCCCTCTAATTTGTAATTGGCTATTCCTATTATTACCCTAAACCCTTGACATATACTCCCCGGTACGGGTATCTATCCTAATAACTTCCCCGTTTTCTACAAACAGTGGTACCTGTACCACCGCCCCGGTTTCCAACTTGGCAGGTTTGTATGTGCTCTGGGCTGTGTCCCCCTTGAAACCCGGTTCTGTTTCCACAACCTTCAGCGTAACGAAGTTTGGGGGCTCAACGGAGAAAGCATCTCCCTTGTAAAACCTAACCGTCGCCATATCGTTGGGCCTTATATAAAGTATGGCGCCCTCCACCTTATCCCTGCTTAGGGGTATTTGCTCAAAGGTCTGTGTGTCCATGAAATAATACAGGTCGCCGTCGTCATACAGGTACTGCATCTCCTTTGTTTCTATATGGGCCTTCGGAAACCTGTCCGACGGATTAAAAGCCCTTTCCTGGGTAGCACCGGTCACAATGTTTTTATACTTTGTCCTGACAAATGCCGCTCCCTTACCCGGCTTCACATGCTGAAAATCCAGCACCTGGTAAACCTGCCCGTCCATCTCGAAGGTGATCCCTTTTCGGAAATCTCCTGCTGAAATCATTTCTCTCCCTCCTGTTATGTATAATATCTATCAGATACTAAAAATACGTTAATTCCTTGTCGGCACTGTTTAAATTCTCTATGCCGTCTTCCGCAACCATTACCAGGTCCTCTATGCGCACTCCTCCAAAGTCCGGAACATAAATACCCGGTTCCACCGTAACAACCATTCCCGGTTCAAGGACAGTATCGCATCTTTGGTTCAAAGTAGGTGCTTCATGTATCTGCAACCCCACCCCGTGACCAAGCCCGTGCCCGAAGTATTCGCCGTACCCGGCCCTTTCTATTATTTCCCTTGCTATTCCGTCTGCCCCGCTTGCTGTCATACCGGCCTTAATCCCGTTAAGGGCAAGGGTTTGTGCAATTAAAACCGTATCATATATCTCTTTTTGTTTTGGATTTGGCCTTCCTACCACAAAGGTCCTTGTCATATCAGAACAATAGCCGTTGTATTTCCCTCCTAAATCTATAACAACCAAATCCCCGTCCCTTATCCTTCTAGAGCCGGCTGTCCCGTGTGGAAGAGCGGATCTCGGACCGGACGCCACAATAAATTCGAAGGCGGGCCCGCTGCAGCCGGCCCTTCTTATATAAAACTCCAGTTCAAGCGAAATATCCTTTTCCACCGTCCCGGGCTTAACAAGAGGCTTAACATGCAAAAGAGCACGCTCGCAGATTCTGGCAGCCGTCCTTATATTCTCAATCTCTTCCCGGTCTTTAACCATCCTGATTTTGTCCAGTCTGTCTCCAAGCGGTACAAGATAGGCACCGTCAAGTTTTTCTGTCATCCTGCCGTACTGCCGGCACGTTACAAACCCGTCCTCAAAGCCGACATTTTTCACTTTATAATCCTTCAGGACACCATTAAGGCTGTCCCATATATTCTCCTGAATCTGTATTACCTTAAAACGGGAGCACTGCTTCTTCGCCTGCTCGGTATATCTGGAATCCGCAAGAATCAGATAAACTGCATTCGTAATCAGCAGACATCCCGCTGTACCGGTAAATCCGCTTAAATATCTTCTGTTTGCGGGACTTAAGACCAATATTCCGTCAAGCTCTTCTTCAGCAAGTAAATTTTTTACCCTGTTATGCCTTTTGTCCAACAATACTCCCCCTGCACCCGGGTTTTTCGGTATTTATAAATTTCCCCTCTTTATATTACCATAATATTCAACCTATTAATAGCAAAATCACATTTCTTTACGCATCCTTTCAAATATTTCTTTCATTTCACAGGCATCCTCCGCCATGGTACCGCGGGATTCGCAGATGATAACCGGCTCCATTTTCTTTTTTGCCAATACTCTTGCAAGTGGTTCAAATTCAGGGCCGTACTGCGTATCCGCGAATGTCCAGTGTTTTTTTTCGCCGCCTTTTGTATATTCCACCCTGCTAAAATGCACATGAAGGCTTTTGACGTATTGCCATCCAAGCACATTTTCTATTGATTCCACAACCGCTGCATATTCGCTGCTGCTATTCAGCCCTCCACCGGTATAGGCGTGAATGTGTCCGAAGTCTACCGCAGGCATCAGCCTTTTATCCAGCAGGCACATTTCCAGTACCTCATCCAGGCTGCCCAGCTGGTTTTTCTTGCCCAGCGTTTCCGGACAAAGCACAATATCTCCGAAGCCGCACCTGTCCGCTTCTTCTATGGTACGCTTCAGGGTTTCCATTGCTGTGGCCAAAGCCATTTTCCTTTCGGTTTTACCGCAGGACCCGGGATGAAAAACCACCCGTTTTGCACCCATCCACCGTGCCGCCTGCATGCTCTGCAATATGTACTCGGTCGATTTGCGCCTTTTTTTCGGGTCACTGCTGGCCATATTCACAAAATATGGGGCGTGTATGCTGAGGGCTATGTCGTTCTTATAGGCCTCTTCGCCGATTCTTGCCGCCGTATCCTCCTTAATCTTAACTCCCTTGGTGCACGAGTATTCATAGGCCGAAAGCCCCCTTTTCGCCAGCCAACCCGGTGCCTCCACCGATGATTTATATCCCTGCTGATAAAAAGACAGTGAATTGCCCGCCGGTCCGAACCGTATTCCCATCCAACCACATCCTTTTTTGTATTTGCTGCATCAGCCTTAAATTCGTTTAACCTTCATTTGCAAGCACCCTATACATTTCCTTTACCGGGGCTTTTAGTCCTGTCCACAGTTTAAAGGCTTCGGCTCCCTGATTCACCAGCATCCCGATCCCGTCAACAGTGACGCAGCCTTTTTGTGATGCCTCGGACAGCAGCCTGGTTCGTACCGGATTGTATACAATATCGCAAACCACGGTGCCGCTGTCAACCAGTCCAATATCTATTGGCGTTTGCTGCCGGTTGGGATACATGCCGATACTGGTCGTATTTATTAATATTTCGGTACCCTTAAGCGCTTTTTTCACAGCCTCTGTTTCCATTGGAATAACAGCTGCACAGTTTTTTATCTTTTCGTTGATCTCACGACTTAACCCATCTGCCTTTTCCCGGGTCCTGTTGCATATAAAAAGCCTGTCCACACCCCGTGCCGCAAGAGTCATAGTGACAGCCCTGGCTGCACCACCGCTGCCCAGTACAACCACCTGCTTTCCCTTAACCGATAACCCTGCGGTTTCGGCCAGTCCGCGGACAAAGCCTTCCCCATCGGTGTTGTAACCCTTTATACATTTTTCCCTGACCACCGCGGTGTTTACCGAACCGATAACCCCTGCCAAATCGTCAAGTTCGTCAATGTATTCCATTATCTTTGTTTTGTATGGAATAGTCACGTTAAACCCTGCAAAGTTCATTCTTCTAATTCCATTCACCACAGCTTTGAGGTCGTCTTCCTCCACCTCCATAGGAAGATATAAGAAATTCAGGCCCGAATATTTAAATGCATGGTTTTGCATCTGCGCCGAGCGGCTGTGGGATAATGGGTACCCCAGCAGCCCCACCAGCTTTGTTTCGGTGTTTATTCCGTTCATGTTAATTCACCTCTGTTTTATGCCTATGGTCCCCAACCCTTCCATAAGCAGCCTCTCAGGTATATCCGGGACAAGCTCCGCACCGCCTATGCCCTTTGGCATGACAAACCAGATCCTGCCCCTTTTTTTCTTTTTGTCCCTGGTAATGAATACCATTACACTGTCAGGTAAAACGTCTGCCTCCGCAGGAAATTCGAAGCCCTCCAGCATGCCCAGCACCCTGTCATAATCCCTTTTGTTCATAAAACCCATTTTCAGGCTGATATATACCTTCACCCTTATACCCAGTGCAACCGCATCTCCGTGTCCGATGCTGCCGTACCCGGCCGCCGCTTCAAGGGCATGCCCCACGGTATGTCCCAGGTTGAGAATCGCCCGTACTCCGCGTTCCTTCTCGTCTTCTCGGACAATATCCGTCTTAATATCACAGCACTTGGCCGTCATGATACCCAGTGTTTGCGGCTGCCTGTTTCTAATGTCGGATTGGTTTTGTTCCAGGAATTCAAAGAACCCCTTATTATCTATAAGCCCGTATTTTACGCACTCTGCAAGCCCCTGCCTGTAGTCCTTTTCTGACAGGTGTTTTAGTAAACAGGTATCCGATACTACCATTTCCGGCTGGTGGAATGCTCCGACCAGGTTTTTCCCCTCCGGTAAATTAACCGCTGTTTTGCCGCCTATACTGCTGTCAACCTGTGCCAGAAGGGTTGTGGGCAGCTGCACAAGCGCCATACCGCGCATATAGGTAGCTGCAGCAAACCCTGCAAGGTCACCGATTACACCTCCACCCAGCGCAAGCACTACATCGCCCCTGTCGTAATCAAAACTCACAAGATGACTGTATATTTTTTGTACCCATTCGGTCGTTTTATAAGCCTCTCCTTCAGGTACAACAAATACACCGGCTGTAAAACCGAAACTTTCCAGGCATTCAATAATACGGCCGCCGCATAACGCATTAACATAGGGATTTGTTACAATAAGCAGTTTAGGTGCTGTACCTTTGGCACTATACCTTCCTTTCAAAAAGCCGCCCAATCTGTCCAGTATACCAATGCCCGCGAAAAATTCACAGTCTTCGGAACCAACTGTGACCTTTCGGTTATATATGATGGAAGGGCTGCTTTTTTTGTATTCATTTTTATAATATGCTGCTATGCTTTCCGCAACCTCCCCCGGTGTCTTTTGATACGTATCAATTATATGTTGGGCACGAAGGTAGGAGCCCCGGCGTATTTTGTGTAGTCTTTCAAGTCCGGCAAACCCCTCTGACAGCAGAGGCCTTGTTGTATGGCTGTTATTCAGCCTGTTCCACAATTCTTCCAACCGACAGTCAAGGAAGAAAACCCTTCCTCCATTAACCAGGTTTCTGCGGTTTTTTATATCGCACCATGAACCTCCACCGGTAGCCACAACAATGTTTCGCATTTTTGCTATTTTCTTTATGGCTTCCCGTTCAATTGACCTGAAATTCTCTTCGCCGGTACCGGCAAATATTTCAGGTATCGGCATGCCGCTTATCTGTTCAATTAAAGTATCCGTATCAATAAACGGCATGCCCAGCTGTTTTGCCAAATCCTTTCCCACAGTAGTTTTGCCTGAACCGGGCATGCCAATCAGAATAATATTCTCTCCCAGCATAACGCATTAACATCTCCTAATTCTTATTACAGTATTTTTCGATTATACTTTCAGATTTTTCTGCCTATCGCCAGTGCCACCGGAGCAAGTTTTTCCATCAACAACCCAAACCTGTCTATATTCAAAGACTGGTGGCCGTCCGAAAGGGCTTTGTGGGGTTCGGGGTGGACTTCTATCAATAGTCCGTCGGCTCCGGCTGCAACCGCCGCCAAGGCCATCGGCTCAACATAACTCCAATGACCGGTACCGTGGCTCGGGTCTACTATAACCGGAAGGTGGCTTAATTTTTTCACCACGGCCACTGCGCTCAAGTCCAAAGTATTTCTTGTATACCTTTCAAAGGTTCTTATTCCCCTCTCACACAGAATAACGCTGCAGTTGCCTTCAGAGAGTATGTATTCCGCCGACATAATCCATTCTTCTATGGTATTCATCATTCCCCTTTTCAAAAGTACCGGCATTTTTGACTTCCCAACTTCCCTAAGCAGCGGGTAGTTCTGGGCATTTCTTGAGCCTATCTGAAGTATATCCGTGTATTTTGCCGCAAGCTCCACATCCTCCGGGGCCAATACCTCCGAAACCACCGGCATGCCGCAGAGCCTGCCCGCCTCCCTGAGATATATCAGCCCTTCTTCTCCAAGACCCTGGAAACTGTAGGGCGAAGTACGGGGCTTGAAGGCTCCCCCTCGCAAAATCGCCGCCCCTGCTTTACCGACAGACAGTGCAGTGCTATTTATTAACTGCCTTCCTTCAACAGCACAGGGACCCGCCATAACCACAATACTGCCGCCACCTATCTCTACCCCGTTGACCTTTATAACAGTTGAACGCCCAACGACATCCCTGCTGGCAAGTTTGAACGGATGGGTGACAGCCACAACTCTATCAACACCGTCACAGGCTTCAAACTGCTGTATTTTGCTACTTTTTTCATCACCCTCTATGGCAATAACACTGCTGTTTTTCAAACCATATACCTGGTATTTGAGTCCCATATCCTCAGCCAGTTTCAATATCCTGTCCCTTTCCTGGTTACCGGCATGGGCGTTCATTACTACAATCATCCGGGTCCCTCCCATCGCAGTTCTTATACAGGCACTTCCAGACAGAGCGCAGTTCACCAACCGATATCTGGCCGGGAGCCGAGCATACACTTCCTGAAGCATAGACCATATCCGAACCGAAAAATCCTAACGCCGCTCTGCTTAAAGGTCCAAAACGTCCCATATCCATAACCGCAATCGGTATGCCCACCCTCCCGGTTTTTGCCCTGTATACGGTATTAAACAGGCTTATCATGTCTTTGGGGTCGCGGGTTGTTACTGCGGCCTTTGCGATATCCGCTCCCAGCCTCTGGGCCTCTTCCAGCCTGTCCAATATTGTGCGTTCTTTCGGCATGTCTTTAAAATCATGAAATGACAAAATCAGCTTCTTATCATTCCTTAACACCGCCTTTTTAAACCTCTTTATGACATTCGGTCCGACAGACAGCTCGATGTCCACAATATCAACGAATTCCGTCTCCACTGCCCTTTCTATAAGCTGCAGTCTCATATCCTCCGGGATGCTTGTTATTCCACCTTCGCGATTGATTCTACAGGTAAAAACAACCGGCTTACCGCCTGCAGCGTTTTTCAACTGCTTCATCACAGTGCTTAAAACCGGCTCGGGCCGGGACCACTCGAAACCGTCCGCTCTCCACTCTATCAAGTCGGCACCATACTTAAGTGCCGCTTCCGCCTGCTCCATTAATCCCCCGACATCTTCTGAAATTATGGGAACGCATATCAAAGGCGGTTTACCTGTCATATTTATCTTTGTTGTTCTTACCGTATTTTTCTTCATTACCCGTTTGCCTTCTCTCATTAATTCTCACAAGTTATTATATCAAACCTGTTATATAAATAATAAACAAAAACGGCTTTTTTGACAGCCGTCTTGAAATGTAACTTGTAGGGACCCGTCCCCTTTCACACATCTATTCGCTGTCAACCGGTATGAAAGGGTTGTCCCTGCCGCTTGTCTCTTCCACAAAGTCATAGCTTGCAGACGTTTCTTTCGGTTTTCCGCCGGCCTGCAGCGCGTAAGCGCACAAATCAATACTCATTCCCAACCTGCCGCCGGCTCCTGATCCATTATTGAACAGACTGAACCCCGTAACATTGTATAGCCTGTCCGAGTTTTCAATTTCCTGCAGAAAAAATATTATATTCTCATAGCTGCCCGTAATGAAAATATGCATCGGAAGCTGAATATAACCACTCTGCTGCTTTTCTTCACCGTCAGGCAGAACAAAGGAATCAAACACAATATTTTGCAGTACAGTACCGGATTTGTAGGAACAGGCTTCCAACTGCGTTACAATTTCAGGAACCCGGCAGTTGGATGGTACCAGAATTTCCAGGGCGTTAATATACGACTGCAGTTCTTCTGTATCAGCCAGCAGCAAGTCTATTTCCCGCTCGGTTTCCATAAGGCTGTCCAGCTTTTCTTCACTTTCGCGCACCGATTCGCTTATCGCTGAATATTCCGTAAGCAGCGGTGAAAGATAATACTGGTGATACACGAATAATAAGGCTGCAATCGCGGTTGCCAGTACCATGTGTTTTTTCCATTTACCAAGTTCAGTTTTCATCCGCTTCACCCCCGACAATACACCTTATTTCAAACAGACAGGTATTATTCTCGGATAATGAAATGCTTAAAGGTTCGGCGGACGATATTTCGTCTAATCTTTGCAGATTAACAGCGAACAGGGCTGCGGTTCTGAAGTCAGCGGCTTCTCCGGTTATAGTTAACCCTTCCGGGTCCCGGTAATCCATTGAAGCAAGGACTATCCCGCCGGGGGTTTGCCTGCCTATTTCCACAAATATTCGGGGCCAGTCTTTTCCTGCCGTTTCAAGCATATTGACCAGCCTTCGCCGTTCGGATGCAAGCCCTGCCAGTTCTTCACGCTTATTTTGGTATTCCGTTATTGTATCCTTTCTGTCAAGCATATTCTGCAAGTCAGTGGCCTCTCTCTTTATCTTTTCAACATAAAAGAAAGGCAGTACCAATGAGCCGGTCAAAACCACAACGGCTAAAATTACTGCCATCGCCTTTGCAGTTTTGACTTTTCTTTCAGCGCTCCTGTATTTTTCGGGAAGCAGGTTTAATGTCTTTCGCTTGCCGTTTGCCTGCGTGACGGCCAGTCCCAGTACATTAATGAATTCTGCCAAGTGCTTCGATGAAAAGTCAGCGTTGAATGACACAGGGAGCTGCTGTGCTTCCATCCGAATGCTTTTAATCCCCAAACCCTGCGCCAGATAGTCGCTGATACCTTTTCGGCAGCTCCCGCCACCCGCCAGCACAATCGAATCTATGGTTTTTTTGCTTATTGATTTATAAAACTCAATCGTGCGATATACGTCCTTTAATAGCTGCTCAACCGGTGGCATTATACTCTGCATGTTTTCCGGCCCGCTATTTTCTTCACTGGAGTTCTGAAACCGGACAAACCTTGTGAATACCGGGTTTCCATCCTCTATTATGGTTATGGTTGTTAAGGCCGCTCCGATATCCACAACAGCCACATTTTTATCTGCCTTGGTATGATACATAAGGTTAATTACCCGTGATGCACAGTTGCCATTAAAATCAAACAGATGGGGTGTCAAGCCCAGGCCCTTGAACAATGCTGAATATTCCCCCATTATAGATACCGGCATGACAGCCAAAAGTATTCTTACGTACCTGGCACCATCCCGCTTTATATATTCCAGTATACTGTAGTCTGATATATATTCTCCGGCACCTGTCGGGATTAGCTGTCCCACTTCGTACCTGACCGCGTTTTTCAGTTCCTTTGGACTTAATTCCGGTAGCTCCACCGTCCTTACAATCATTTCAGGACACGCCAAAGACAGTGACACCTTTGTCACTTTTCCTTTAATGTCTTCCAGTATTTCCTTAAGTTTGGTACTGACTCCCTCAGTGTCAGTTAATCTGCCGTTTTTTACCCAACCCGGAGGTATCTCTTTTATCCCCCGTTCTATCACAACCATCCTTTTCCCGGCTGTGTGGTACAATAGCCACTTGATTCTCCTGCTTCCGATGTCTAAAGCCAATACCCTGTTACGGAAGACCGGCATGTTTTCACCTCAACTATTCCTTTGAGTGCCTTGGATTTTTAGAGACCTTGTCAATAGCTTCCAATATTGCCGTTGTCACATCGGCTTCGAACTGTATAGACATGTTCAGTACCTTTGAATACAGCTCGCCCTTTTCTGACACCACATAGTGGGGTGTTAGATTGTTCAGTGCAATAGCCGCAATATCATTGAGACATTTATCACATTTGCAGATATCATCCTTGTCCTTGATTATATTGAACAGATAATGAACAACAACATCCTCCATATAGTTTTTAATCTTCATCCTCTACCCTCCCTACCTGTCTCCAGTGATATATCTGAACCTTGTTTTGTGTTGATTTTTCCTCGTAATCCTCCGCCAGAACATGGGCTTCCACCACCGCCGGAGTTCCGTTATAGTGTGCCAGTGACCTAATCACTATATCGAATATCCGTTTATGTACCTTTTTGTCTTCGCCCTCGTCGGTATATATAACATCATAAAGTGCTGCCTCTTTCACAGTCACAGTAAAGTCTCCCCGGGCACCTGGTTCAACAAGCCCAATGTCCTCCGCTCCCATATCCCACCGGGCCCCCCTTATTGTTTCCGGGTTTATGATGTTCATTTGCGTAATATGATATATGGCTTTTTCTATTCCTGCTTCGGCTATATAATACGATTTAACCCTTTTTCTATGTGCCATCTCCATTATGTACTCGCTGGCGGCCACACCCAGGATTGAAGTGCCCAGTATGATTAAAACCAGGGTATACAGCATAACCATTACAAGAACCGACCCGCGCTTATCTTTAACCATCATGTATCTTCCCCCTGGCATTAATGCTGAAGGTATACTCCTTTTGCCCTATACCTTCCATTGCCTTTGTTGTTATATGTATTTTAATAAGCCCGTTTCGGTATGAAAACTTTAAATCCTCAATATGCATAGCCACCGCTGCATTACTTTGGGAAATCCTGATTTCGCCGGAAGCCGGGTGGAATTTATAGGATTTTGTATTTCCATTACCGTATACCAGTACAATCTCCCTCTGGTTCTTCAGAATCTCAAAGTAATCGGCCTTTCTTATCTCTGTACTTAAAACATCCATTGCTATCCTCAGGTTCTGCTGAACCTCAACCTGGTTTTCGGCCCTGTTCCACGCCTTTGTTCCGGAATAATAGACCATGAAAACTGCGGCTATTACAATTCCTGTCAAACCAAGGGCCATGAGCAGTTCAATTATGGAAAAGCCCTGCTTGTTATTGAAATGCTTCATTTCCAAATCCACCCTTTATATTCTGTATGCATCCGGTTCAGCCTGGCGGCCCATACGGCCGGTATTTCTTGTAATCATAGGGGTTTAACCTGAATTCATAATAGCTTTCCACTTCGTTTACCAGGTAACCCCAGGTCAGTTTGTTGTTAGGTGGAATTTTCCTGGCAGTAAGCAAAATGGTATGGCTTGCCTTTACTGCCTGTTCCATAGTCACTATTTCGGATACCTTGTCAAACAGAATGTAGGGAAGTACCAAAATGGTGGGTTTCGTATAGGGAGCTACAGTTGTTATCGTTTCTGCGTATTTGTAGTAGGCGCTCCAGAGTTCGTCCGGTTCCTTGCCTTTTTCGCCTCCGGGCGGGTCCTGTTTGTCTTCGCCTGACCCATGTCCGTAATGAGTTGTATCAATCTCGTCAGTAAAGACATTGGTTGCATAGGACGCCAGCATTATACCTTCTGTCTGCGGGTCGCTGCCGGTCTGCGGTGCAACATATACATTAAGCATACCCAGTGTGTTGTTTTCACAGGTTTCGATTTCCGGCAGGTATACTTCAACGCCGTACTGTGCCTTGTAGCTTGCTATCTCCTGACTGCTGTTTGATTTATTAATATCACCGGCTTTAATCCTGTCCATAATATCCCTTGCCACTGTAAGGGCCCGGGTGTTGCTTAAGCTTTTCTGGTTGCTCCTGGATGCCGCCGCAAAAACACCTATAACAGGAGTTATTACAATACCCAGTATTGCCAGCGCCACCAACACCTCCACCAGCGAAAAACCTCCGTTACCCTTTCTATTGAAAGCCATATAACCCACCTCATTCATACACCCTGATCCTTCCGGTAGCAGGAAGAACTGTAATTTTTATTACCTTACCCTTTCTATCCGAAAGCTCTATCCTGCCGCCCGCCGATGGAGATCCCAAATCAGTGTAGTAAAGTTTATTGTTTGCGAAATTTGTCCCAAGCAGCTTAATACCATCCGGTAACGTCACCTGCTTAATAATTTCCTGATCAAATTGTCCCGCTACGCTTATTGTATATGTCTGCATGCTTTTATTGAACGTAATATAATAATTACTGCCATCTGAGAGGGCCATCTGCTGTGCGTACCTCAAATCTGTAACCAGCTCTCTTAATGCCGCATTCCCGGCGGCCCTTTCCAATGCCGCATTGACCGCTGGTACCGCTACCGCTGAAGCTATTGATATAATGAGCATAACCGTCAGCAGTTCCAATATAGTCAGTCCGGTGCTGCGGTTTGTTTTCATCATAATCACCCCGTATTAGTAAAAAAATGACAGATATCGGGCTGTTAATTGATGTCCAAAAAACACCGCGGCAACCGACGCCCCTCCGATAAAAGGTCCAAAGGGGACTGCATCCTTTCTGTTCTTTCTGCCTGAAACAAGCATCAACACGCCGGCCATACCGCCGGTAACAAATGCCAGATACAAAACCAGCAGTGTGCTCTGCCAGCCCAGGAACAAACCAATCACCGTCATAAGCTTTATATCTCCGCCTCCCATTCCACCCCTTGAAACAAGGTCAACAGCAAGCAGTACACCGCCTCCCAGCAAACCTCCCGCTATATAGAAGATATGAGGATGTCTCATATCAATAAACATAAAGCCTGTCCCGGCAGTAATACCGGCAATTACCAAAATATCCGGAATAATCTGATGTTCAAAGTCAATAAACCCTGCAGCAGTTAGCAAAGATAAAAGGAATGAGTACTTATAAAACTCCATACCGGGGCCAAACCGATACATCAATAAAACAAACAGAACCCCTGTCAAAAGCTCCACCAGTGGATATTTCAGTGAAATCTTTATTCTGCAGCAGCTGCATCTGCCCCCGAGTAATATATAGCTTACAATCGGCACCATATGCCGCATTCTGATCCTTTCGCCGCAGTCCGGGCAGCAGGAAGGGGAAAATGCCACAGATTTTCCACTAGGAATCCTGTGTATGCATACGTTTAAAAAACTGCCAATTACAAGGCCTAGTATAAAGGAAACCGCATACTGCATGATACCCTATCCTCCTTCATTCCGCACTTTGACTTTAAATTCCGTCTTCTATTTATTCTCCCCTACAATATCACCACTTGCGCTGTCATAGTGTACTTCATTACACACACCATTTTTATTAACAATCGCTACAAATTCTTCGCCTTCGTGGTCAGGATGCTGTGCTGTATATGCTTTTCTTAAATACCCATCTTCATGTAATTCGGTAGAAGTATATTCTTTTTTATTTTTTTCTCCGTCATCCAGCCACTTTTGCTCTGCTGCCCTTGCTATTATCAGGGCAGAGGATTCGTCGGCTTTGACCTTGGCAGCATTTATCGTGCCGGTAAACCGCGGCACTGCTATTGCCGCTATAATTGCCAGCACCGCCAGTACCGCCATCAGTTCTACCAGAGTAAAACCCCTTTTATCCTTCTTTTTTTGATTAATAGGCCCGGCTATGTACATAGTCATTCTGAATCCACTCCTTTCCAATCCAACAACAGTGTATCAAAACTTCAAATTTGTCATCATATCGAACATCGGTATCACGATGGATACCACAATAAACCCAACCACCACCGCCATTACTACTATTATGGCGGGCTCCAGTAGTGTGGTCATCCTGGTAACGGCACTCTCCACCTCGTCGTCGAATATATCCGCAGTTTTTACAAGTATATAGTCCAGGGTACCGGTGTCCTCCCCTATCTTAACCATTTGTATCAGCATGGGATGTAATATTTTTACGTTTCTTAAGGGCTCAGCCAAACCCCTGCCCCTTTTTACGTCCTCCTCCACTTGGATAAGGTCTTTCCGCAATACCGCGTTTCCCACCACCTTCTTTGCCACTTCTATGCCTTCCAGCAGTGATATGCCGCTTGATGTAAGGGCCCCGAGGGTTCTTGCAAAACGTGCAGTGATCACCTTTTTGTTGACACGGCCCACTATTGGAGCCTTAATTTTAAAGGTATCCATCAGCTCTCTGCCGTTTTCTGTTTTTGAATATAATTTAAAGACAATGCATAATACCACTGTCAATGCAAGAAGCATCGGCCAGCATTCTGTAATTACACTGCTGAAGAAAATAAGCAGCCGGGTGGACAGTGGAAGAGTCGCTCCCATGTCCTCAAATATGCTTATAAAGGTGGGAAGCACAACAGCAACAAGCATTATGATTACAAACAGGGCAACCACTGCAATAAGTGAAGGGTAAACCAGTGAGTTCTTCACCTTCTGGCCTATCCTGTACTCCTTCTCGTAATGGTCTGCCATCCTTTCCATAACACAGTCAAGAGTACCGCTAATCTCTCCGGCCTCTATCATGTTGACCAGCAGTTCAGGAAAAACTTCCCCATGGACTGCCATAACCGAAGACAGGCTGTTACCTTTTTGCACTTCTTCGTACAGTTCTCCCACAGTCTGCCTCATCCTTGCATTTTCGGTCTGTTTTCTGAGTATATCAAGGCTTGTCAATATGGGAACCCCAGCATTAATTACTGTAGAGAACTGACGGCAGAAAACCGCCAGGTCTTTTTGTTTAACTTTGCCAAAGGTTCTTTTTATCCAAATACCGCTGCTATTGCCTTCGTATTGCTTTATACTAACGGTATACTGGTTCTTTTGCTTCAACATGCGTACCACTTCAGTCTCACTGTTGGCATCTAGTACCCCGGTTATATACCGTCCGTCGGTTTTTTTTGCCCTGTACCGGTACACAGGCATACTTCCTCTCCTCCAATACCCCCTGTATATACATTAGTCAGCTGTCTGCCAGCCTTCTAAAGACCTCTTCGTTAGTGCAGTGCAGCAGTGCGTTTTCATGGCTGATTATGTCCTCCATGTACAGCCTGCTGAGGGCAGCGTCCATCGACTGCATTCCGTATTTTCTACCGGTCTGTATGGAAGTCATTAGCTGGTGCGTTTTACCCTCTCTTATAAGATTCCTTATTGCCGGCGTTGCCACCATGACCTCCACTGCCGGCACCCTTCCTTTACCATCTTTTCGGAGCAGAAGATGCTGTGATATTACCCCCTGCAGCACCGTTGACAGCTGTACCCTTATTTGCTGCTGCTGGTGCGGCGGAAATACATCAATTATCCGGTCTATAGTCTTGTCGGCACCAATCGTATGAAGCGTTGATAAAACCAGGTGTCCCGTTTCAGCTGCTGTTATTGCCGTGGATATGGTCTCTAAGTCCCGCATTTCTCCTACCAGTATCACATCGGGGTCCTGTCTGAGGGCGGACCTTAGGCCTGCTGCAAAGTTTTTTGAATCATAACCGATTTCCCTTTGGTTTACAATGCTCTTATTATGCCTGTGCAGGTATTCGATTGGGTCCTCCAGTGTCAGTACATGGCATGTCCTTTCTTTGTTTATCAAATCTATCATTGCTGCAAGGGTGGTTGACTTGCCGCTTCCACTTGATCCCGTTACCAGTACCAGCCCCCTCGTTTTACGGGACAGTTCCTTAACGGAATCCGGCAGGCCAAGTTCCCCGATAGAAGGAATGTGCAGTGCAACAACCCTTAAGGCGAGACTGCTGCTACCCCTTTGCCGGTATATGTTTACCCTGAACCTGCCCAGCCCCTTTACTGAATACGAAAGGTCTATTTCTCCGTTTTTCTTATACTCTTCAAGGTGTTCCCTGCTGAGTATCTCTTCAACCATGGCCTGGGTATGACTAGTGTTAAGCCTTTCCCGGCTTATCGGCATCAGGTTTCCATTAATCCTCGCGGTAGGCGGCATGCCCACTGTTATATGAATATCCGAAGCATTATTCTCTATCGCGTATCTTAACAATTCCTCTATCATTAAATACAACTCCTTTATTCCTGCATATATACGACCTTGGACATTTCATCAATCGTTGTAATCCCCTTTAAAACAAGATCAGAACAGCTTTCCCGAAGGCTTGTCATTCCGGCTTTACACGAAACTTTTTTCAGTTTGTCGGAAGAAACCCTCTGTCCTATCAGCTCCCTGTGTTTTTCTGTAATAAGCATTATTTCATGAACCGCAATCCTGCCCCTGTATCCCGTTTTATGACAGCTGCCGCAGCCTTTTCCTTTATATACCTCCACCTTGCTGTCCGAAGGATATCCAAGTATGTCCAGTCCCTGCTGTGTGGCTTTATACCCGGCTTTACACCCGGGACAAATCTTCCTTATAAGGCGCTGTGAAATTACTCCCCTTATTGAAGAGGCGGCCAGGTATGGCTCAACACCCATGTCAATAAGCCTTACCACTGAACTGGCTGCATCGTTTGTGTGCAGTGTGGAGAATACCAGGTGCCCAGTTATAGCTGCCCTGACCGCCAGATTCGCAGTCTCTTCGTCCCTTATTTCCCCAACCATTATAATGTTTGGGTCCTGTCTTAATACCGATCTTAAACCCACAGCAAAAGTAAGGCCTGCCCTGGGATTAATCTGCATTTGGTTTATCCCTTCCAGTTTGTACTCTACCGGATCCTCCAGCGTTATGATATTAACCGAAGGTTTGTTCAGTTCCCTCAGGGCGGCATAAAGCGTAGTGGTTTTACCGCTCCCGGTAGGGCCGGTGACAAGAACAATACCATGGGGAAGCTTCAGCAGCTCGTTAAACATCCTTTCATTTTCCCTGCTTAAGCCCAGCTGTTCGCTGGATAACAAAAACCTACCCCTGTCCAGGACCCTTATTACTATCTTTTCTCCATAAACTGTGGGAAGTACCGATACCCTAAGGTCCAGGTGCTTTCCTCCCATGCCGAGATCTACCCTTCCGTCCTGCGGTATTCTTCTTTCGGCTATATTAAGTTGGCTCATAATTTTTATCCTGGCTGCAACCGGACCATGGGTTTGCATTGAAACGTTCATCATTTCCTGCAGCTGGCCGTCTATCCTGAACCTGACCCTCAGCTTGCTGCTGCCCGGTTCTATATGTATATCACTGGCCCGGTTAACTACCGCCTGCTCAATTATTGAATTAACCAACCTCACAACCGGTGCATTGTTAACCTGTTCCAGCAGCTGTTTCTCATTCTCAATTAGACTTTCTATTTTATGTTCCCTGGTAAATTCCTCCACAGCTTTCTCGGCTACCTGTTTGCCGTAATACATCTCTATTGCTGAATTAATATCGTCCTCCGATGCAATAGCCGGCTGTATATCCAAATCCGACACAAGCTTGACTTCGTCTATCGCATATATATTTAAGGGATCTTTCATTGCCACCACAAGAACATTGCTGTGTTTCTGAATGGGTATGAGGCAGTATTTTCTGGCCAGACCCTCAGGCACTATGTTTACAATTCCCGGGTCTATATAGTACTTGTCCAACATAACATGGGGTATGCCAAGCTGGTACTCCAATATCTCAATAACCTCGGCTTCGGATATGATGCCCTCATCCACAAGAATCTTCCCGAGCTTATCTCCCCTGTCTTTTTGAAGCTTAAGCGCGTACTCCAGCTGCTCCCGGCTTATTCGCCCAATATCCAATAGAATGCTGCCCAGTCTTTTTCTGCTTTTATAATGCACGCTTCCCACCCCCACCCCGCCCCGTCAAAACCGGCTTTGCTGCGAACGCGGGACAGTAAAATCCCCGGTGAAAACAGGCAAAATCTGCTAATTTTCTCTATGCAAATATATTCGACTATTGTTTGCAAAATCCTGCTTAAATGGCACTTTACCTGCGCAATTTTCTATTATTTATGCAGGGCTTTACTAATTCCCCGCGCTTAATCATCCTTTCAAGTATTCTGTTTTCCAGCCTTCTTACAAGCCTTGTAGTAAAAAACTCCCTCTCGTTTATTGGCAGCACAAGCACAGTATACAGGCCCATCCTGTTACCACCGAGTATATCGGTGAATACCTGGTCCCCAACAACCGCAGTTGCAGACCGGGGTTTTCCCATAAGCGCCATTGCCCTGCGAAATGCGCCTTTACCCGGTTTTGCAGCCCTGTATACCGCCGGTATCCTTGTCTCTTCTGTGAATTTCACAACTCTGTCCTTCGTATTATTGGACAACAGGCACGTCCTAAAGCCCAAATCTTCCACAGCTTTGAACCATTCCAAAAGTTTCCTGTCAGCGGTCTTTGTCTTCCAGCTAACCAGCGTGTTGTCAATATCTATTATTAGGGCGTCTATACCCTTTTTGCTCAAACATTCAAGGTCGATATCGAATACCGACGCAACGTATTCGTTCGGCACAAATAACTCCAACATCTGTTTCCCTCCCAAGCCTATATTCTACTTTATATTATCACAATTTAATCTACATCGACAGACAAAAATGATCCCCATACCCTTTGGTACAGGAATCATTTTTTGCGGAACAAGTCACCATTTTGCCCTTTTACTTTGTTTCGATTTTTCCTTTTATTCGTCCGTCTATG
Organism: uncultured Clostridium sp.; assembly: GCA_964529035.1. GTDB lineage: Bacteria > Bacillota > Clostridia > Ch29 > Ch29 > CAZGUG01. The sequence continues at coordinate 23,792 of CAZGUG010000002.1, read as the reverse complement.
CAAATTTCCACAAGTGCAATAGGAATATCTTTCCCCGAGTTTTTTATTGCGGTATCCACCGCCCTTACAATACCACCGCAGCACGGCACTTCCATATATGCAACAGTGACTTTTCTTATATCATTATTCTTTATTATTTCGGTAAGTTTTTCCGTGTAGTAATTATTGTCGTCTAGCTTTGGACATCCCACCACAACACTTTTACCCTTCAAAAGTCCAAGGTGATAATCGGCGTAGGCAAAGGGAACACAATCGGCGGTCACCAGCAGATTAGTGCCGTTAAAATACGGCGCCTGAACCGGAACAAGCTTTAACTGTACCGGCCACTGGGCCAACTGTGGACGTATCGAAACTTCAATATCTTCCGGCTGCTGCTCAAAATCTGCCGTTTCCCTTTCCTTCAGGGACACAATCCTGCTGCCGGGACAGCCTCCGGTCTTTGGTTCTTTATCATGATTTTGTTTCGATTCAAGATACTGTTCAACCGTCTGCTCATCAAAATCGTCCGCTTCCCTTTTTATAATCTCTATGGCATCCATCGGGCATGTCCCCAAGCAGGCTCCAAGTCCGTCACAGTACTTATCGCTGACAAGCTCTGCCTTGCCGTCAATTATCTGAAGGGCTCCTTCTGCACAATTCGGTATGCACAGACCGCAGCCGTTGCATTTTTCCTCGTTAATTTTGACAATATTTCTTACTGACATTTTTTTACCCCCTCTTGTTTTCTGTATTTTTATTATACAGCAAGAAGGAATATAAAAAAGTAACCTTTGTTACCAAAGCTAATATGCCTGAATAACCCCGCAGGCCAGCCTTCTTCCTGCGTCTCCGGCGGGCTGTGTCCTGTAATCATCCGGGTTCTGATGTATTATTACCGAGCGGCCGATTACCTCCTTTGCCCTAAACCGGTTTGTGAAAAAACACATCCTAGCATAGCCGTTGTTGGAAAATAAAACCGGAAAATCTCCGGCATGATTACCGTGGGGCTGGTTATCAGGGTTCCAGTGCCCTCCCGCCGCCTGAAAGGGGTCCTCGGGGTCACCCACTTCACATGTTCCATACTGATGTATATGGAAACCATGGGGCCCTATCGGAGCCTCACCTTTTATAGCCGGCTGATAGGGAGGCAATCCGTTTACCTCTACCCGTACTTCACAGCCCCCGGCCACGTCCCGAAAGTATACAGCTCCCATTATCTGCGGCGCCAGAGGCCCACCCCTTATATAGGCTGCCGCTGCCCCGTTTTGACTTTTCCTTCCGTACAAAAGTATCACCTCCTATAACCAAAACCACTGAAAAAGCTCTTTTTATCACCCTGAGCAACCTCCTTGTCATCCTGAGCAACCTCCTTGTCATCCTGAGCGAAGCGAAGGATCTTTAAGCTTTTTCGTTTCAAAATGAAAAGCAAAGAACTTATTTTCTCAGCAGTCCCCTTATATAATAAGCTGTTTTATTAACCTGCCGCCGCATACTGCGGCATTACCCGATATATCATATGCTAAAGTTAAGTCTTTTGTTTAGACCCACAGTTCTTCTGCCTAAACCGGCAGATCAATAAAAAAGCAGTCCACAAACACATACAGATGTAGTAGAATAGATATGGATGACAAATACCGGTTATGGAGGATAATGCCAACATGAAAAAGAAGGGCAACACCCTTGTTATACTGGCGGCTTTTTTTTATGGTATAAACGTGGTAATATCCAAGACGGCCTACAACGAAGGCGCAAACCCCATGTTTGTACTGGCCATGAGGTTCCTTATCGCATCGACACTCCTGTGGGGATACAGCCTTGCATCGGGAGGCCGGCAAAAAGTACATGCCTCCAGGGCACAGCTCAAGACTCTGTTTATAATAGGAGGGATTGTATACGCGGGGTTTTCTATTGTTTACTACAATTCTATAAACTATATTCCCGTATCCCTCGCATCGGTAATTTTTTACCTGTACCCTGTCATAGTGAACCTGTTCATGGTAAGAGTACTGAAGGAAAGAATGGTCCCAAAGCAGCTCTTTGCACTGATAATGGCAACGGTCGGCTGTGTCCTCATGGTATGGTCGCCGGTCTCACAGTTTAATACCTTCGGCATTCTGCTGGCCTTCGGCGCGTGCCTTTCCTTCAGCACCCATCTAATACTACTGGGCAGCAGGTTCTCAGAAAACCTTAGTACTATGGATTCTCTTACCGTCACCACATACATCACCACTGCGGCCACGGTAACACTTATGGCTGCGGCCCTTGTAACCGGAAACCTGCAGTGGTCCGTGACGCCAAAGGCCTGGGCAGCGATACTGGCCAGCGCTATCTTTTCAACCTTTTTGTCAAACCTGCTGTTCTTTGCCGGAATAAGGGAAACCAGCTCCTCAAGAGCCGCCATATTATGTACCTTCGAGCCGGTGGTAAGCGTTGCCCTGGGTGTTATACTTCTCAGAGAAATACTGACGCCACTCCAGTTTTTCGGCATCACAATGATAATAATAGCGGTAATCATAATAAACATGCTCAAAAGCAAGGATAATTCCGCAGAAAACATATAGAACAACTGCTACTTTACAGCTGTTCTATATGTTTTCCCTGCTCAGTTTTTTAATGTCCCTCTTTTCAATCCTGGAAGCATAGGACCTGGAAATGCCCAGCATCTGGTCTATCTCCAGCTGGGTCTTTATAGTGCCGTTGGAGAGGCCGTATCACAGTCGGTGCCCAGTATGTCGAGCAGTGAGATTTCATTGCCACTACCTTTTTATCGGTATTATATTTGGATCTCTTTTTTTGCTCTTTCATATATATCCATTATTTTAACGGGTATACCTATATATAAGGTGTTAATAAAGTTACATAAGATGTGTCATCCTGAAGGAGGAACGACTGAAGAATCTTTATTTTGCCTTCCGAAAAATCTTTCGCTTCGCAAGATCCTTCGCTTCGCTCAGGATGACACGCTAGAAGATGTAAAGTCCTTATCACGTTATATATAGTAATACCGGTGGGGCATTATCAAACAGAGAACCATCCCCTGTTCTATGGCCTACAGCCTATACAAATACACACCCAATTATTCTCCAGGTTATGGCACTAGAAACTCATAAGCACCAATGTCATATCCCCGTCCCTGGGGTCTAGGAGTTCCAATAATATCTACTTTCAAATCAACTTCAACACCAGCATCAATTGCCTTCGATCCGAATCGCAGTCGGTAGTCACCTTCACCCATGAAAGATGGATCCGCCAATCGATTGCCTTTACCCGGCCATGATTTTCTATCTTTATTATAGAACAGACTATCGGTAAGATTAATTTCTCCGCCACCTTCGCCTTCCCACACATTCAGTTCATTGTTGTAAAAGATATTATTTACTCCCTCAACCTTACCATCCATGACAAATATCCCCTCACCGTGCGTATCGCCGTAATTATTAGCAAAGGTGTTGTTGTTTACCCGGGCTTTTCCACCTACAAACAACGCCCAACCGTAATTTTCTGCAATCACATTGTTAGTTAATTCTATATCAGCATGGCCAATGGCAACAGCACTTCCATTCTGGGCATGATTGCCTATGAACACATTACTGTCAATTGTCCCATAAGTGTTGCTGTCAATATAAATTGCACCACCCAAACCATTTACAACATTATCCTTAAAAGAGTTTCCTTCTATTAGTACCACACTATAGTTTTCGTAATGTATAGCCCCTCCATTGTGCCCTTTATTACCAACAAATTCATTGTCTTTAATGGTCGCACTGGAGAACCAGTTGTGTACTGCTCCAGACAACGGTCCATCGTTATTGATAAACTTGTTCTCGATTATTTCTGGTGATGCATAGTAGTACCACATTCCACCACCAACGGTACAGTCTCGGATTGTATTATTCTCCAGTAAAGGTGCCGTCTCCATGCCAAGCTGTGGAGTAAATCTACCTTCGTCTTCTTGTTGTTCTGGAACGTATAGCTTTGTATAGGCCCAGTTCATTAAAATTCCGGTTCCACGTTCACTGGTAATTATATTATTACGGATAGTGGGACTAGCACCTGAAAGGTATACAGCAGACATGTTGAAGAAGTCTCTGTCCCGGTTGTAGATGGTAAAGCCTTCTAAAACAGCATCTCGACCTTCACCGTTCAAAAACATAACAATGGGTCCCTGACCATCATCAGGTGCATCAGGATTACCACCATTAATCACTGTAGACGATACTATAGATTTATCCAGGGGATCCTGGCTCCTGACAGTGATATGCTTACCCCGAAAATCAATGCTTTCATTGTAAGTTCCCGGCGCTACAATGATGGTATCTCCATTTTTTGAACTATCGATAGCAGCCTGGATAGATGCATAATCGCCAGGTACATGAATAGTCCGCGGATTATCTGACATCTGCGGCTCAGGCCGCTCTATGGGCCAGGCCACCACTTTGCCGCTGACCACATTGTCACCAACCATGGATTCATTGGCTCGGTTTACCAGGGAAAGAGCCCTTCCATTTTGGTCAACATAGGAAGAGTTCCTGTGATCAACCCATACATCTGGCCCTATATTACCTGTAAAAGTATTGCCAATCATGGTGACCGTTGCATCATGAGCTGCCATAATACCGCCGGTCACTGCCCCGATACTATCACTACCGTTGTAACTGATGGTATTGTTTTCAATCCGGGGAGTGGATTCCAACATTACTCCGATAGCTCCTCCATCATTACCAGTAAATTGGTTATTGCGTACTACAGGGTTAGAGCTTTGAACAATCATTATGCCTCCTGGGAAAGCTGGGTGTTGGCCCCAGTCTGCTCGCCACTTTTCATAGGCCGGGTCCCCTGTTAGATATTGATACATTTGATGTGGGTCTTGATCATACCCCGGTACGTTATTACTGATAATATTATTCTCAACCAAGCCACCGGAGCTACCGGAAACCAAAATTCCTGGAGCCGATTCACAGATATTATCATAGATTGTGTTTCCCCGGATGATAGGATTTGCACCCTGTTTAACACCTATTCCTGCTCCATGATAATGGGAAATATTTTTTGAGATGTAATTATTCTCGATTATAGGCTCTGCAGACTCCCCCTCTATACTTATTCCACCGCCAAAGTCCACAGTTGCGTTTTTTGTAATTATATTATGAGAAATGGTAGGACTTGCATCGCGAATGGAAATTCCACCGCCACTAGGATATAATTCCGGTTTCTGTTCGGTCCTTGAAAGTCCTGCCATCCCATTCATAATGGTAAACCCGTGCAGAACTACTCCTCTATCCTCTCCACTTTGAAAAGTTACAACGCTTCCCTCAAAACCTCCATTAATTACAGTCTCTTCAGGTCCCTTTTCACTGGTCACAATGATATTTTTACCGCCAAAATCAATGTTTTCATAGTAAGTACCCGGGGCTACAAGTAATGCGTCCCCGTCCCTGGCCGCATTTATGCCTGCCTGGATTTTACTGTGTTCTTGGGGAATATGAATAACATTTGCTGCGCCGTCCAAAACAAGTGGCTGGTAAATACCAACATCTTTAAAGTTCTCGAATGTTCGCTTAACCAAGGCGATAGCCTGTTCTCTGGTTGTATTCCCCTTAGGGTTAACCCGATTGCCTCCCACACCGCCTAGAATCCTTTTTTGATTCATAAATCCTACAGCTTCCTGGGCCCAAGATGCAATTTCCTCTTTGTCAGCAAAAGTTACCTCATATTTTCCGTCAATCATCCCAGGGTTGGCTGCTGTAATTGCTCTATGTAACATCACTGCGATTTCTTGTCTTGTTATGTGGTTAGAGGGAGCAAACCTACCTCCTCCTACTCCACCTACAATACCTAATTGATTGGCTTTAAGGACTTCCGGATTATCGGTATCAGTAAATGGATTAATTTCCGGCGTTTTTGCTTTGATACCCGATAATGCTTCATAAAGCTTTACTACCAATTCACAAAATTCCTCACGGCTAATTTCCTGCTGGTAACCGGTAAGTACCCTTTCCGTTACCAAATTATATTCTTTGGCCTTTTGAATTTCTTCTAATGCCCATGAACTGGGTGTGCTGGTAGCCTCATCTGCTACTACTGTAGGAACGGTCATTCCCACAATCAAAACCATTGAAACTATTAGGGTAATTAACCATCGTTTCATCTTTTTTTCACCTCTTTTTTTCACCTCTTTTTTTCAGTTTCTTCATTTGAACAGTTTAACCATTTGATGAGGAGCTAAATACGAAGTGTCCCCCTTGTCAGTATAACGCTTTTAATCTTTTGTGTAAATCAGATATTACCTTTTTCTTTTTATTACTAAAATCCTATCTATATCTATCCTATCATCACCACAACTGACTGCATTTGTTAATGCTGCTCTTGTCGCTACTCGTCCTGTTTGACCGCATCCCACCTTTTTACTGATAGACTTTGTCTTCAGTCTGAACCACCTGCATAACAGATGTTTTCGTTTTATCTGTTGCTTCCCCTGTGTGGAAGCTGTGTTTTCCGCCGAACAAAGTCCTTTACCCACACATAGTTCTCCGGCGTACAAAACAGCGCAATCTGCTCCGTCCAGCCGCCGCGCAGCAGGATGGTGCGGCTTTGAGGTTTGTATTTCACCTTTGTAATGCGGCTCCAACAGAGAAAAACCTCCTGCCGTGACTGTGCCAGCATCCCGGCGCCCGCCGCAGCGGGCTTGCCGGAAAGCAGACCGAAAATCATCGCCAATGTGTTGATAACCCGGTTCTTTTTTGCCTGCCTTGCCTGTGTCCGGCAAAGGGCGCCTTTTTGATCCAGTACAAACTCCGCTATGTATATACCACGGTATACCGCCATAATAAACAACCATGTCAGGAGAAACAGTGCGGCGATGAACCCGAGCGCATACAGCGTATCCCGGCTTCTCCCTGATATAAGTACAATGACAAGAGCAATTAAACCGAATGGGATGCCGATGGCAAGGCCAAGTTGCTTCAAAGTGATTGCGTTTTTAAAGAGAGATACACTGATTTGCCAGCGGACTTCCTCCTTCTTATCGCGCATCGTCCTCCCCCTTACAGTGTGATGGTCATCGCATGATTGCTTCCAAAGCACCCATGATGGCTCCGCCGCCGACCAATATGAGAACAAACCATACGGCAAAAAAGATCAGGTAGGCTTTTGCCATATTTTTCTTGTTTAGGTTCACGGCTTTACCGAAGCTCCACTTAAACATAAGGATAATACCCAGAATGGGCACGCACATCAAAAGCAACGTCACCAAGTACTGCCCGACGCTCATTGGCTCCACCCCCGGCTGTGGTGTGTATGCCGGCGACGTTTGGCCAGTAGCTGCGATCGATGCCACAGAAGAGGTCTGAGGCGGGGCGGCCGGACGGGGCGAGGCGGGCGGCGTCTCGGTCTTTGCACCGCAGCCACCACAGAACTTCGTTCCTGCCGGGAGATTTGCTCCGCATTTTTCACAAAACATATGATTTCCTCCGTTTCTGTAAAATATAATATTCGCTGTTATTCATTTTTTGCGCCGCATTCGGTGCAGAATGCGGAATCCTCCTGCATGGCCGTACCGCAGGAGCTGCAATGACGGCCCGGAGATACTTCCTGCCGCACGGGAGCCCCAGCCGGGGGCTGCTTAGGAGGAGTCGGGGCCGATTTCGTTTTAGCCGATTTTTGCAGCGCCGTCGCCAAGTCACCACCCGCCATCTTAGCGAGAAAAGGCAGCCCCGCATCCTTGCCGCGCAGTACCCGCAGAACGGCGAGGACAGCAAATACGACCAATGCAATGTACAGGAGGCTTCCTGCAACCGTGTTTACAGTCTGCAGAGCGCTTGCGGCACTATAAATCCCCGCCCATCCGAAAATCTGAGCCAGACCACCGAACACCCATCCGGTTACCAATGTTGCCATAAAGTACGCAATAGTAAGCAGGAGCGCCTGAAGCGCCTGACGGCTCAGCCAATCATCCTTTTCCGCCAGCAGCGCAAAGCCGGCTACCAGCAGCACCGATTGGGGCTGCTGCAGCGCGGCAAAGCCGAAGGCGATCATCGCGACGGCAGCAAGGCTCAGGCCAAATCTCCCTTTTGTCTTTGTCATAAAAATCATCTCCTTTGTTGGTTATAAGCAGAAATTTCCCCTGACAGGGCTTTCTGCTTTCGATTTGCTTTACAGCCTGCCTCCGCAGCTTCGACAAAACTTTGCATCTGCGGCAACAGCGACGCCGCACACTTTGCAAAACCGCTCCGGATTCGCCGCTTTATCGGCATCTGTCATTTCTCCTGTATCGGCTGCCGCAACGGGCGCCTGTTCTTCGCCCTGATTCTCCTCAGATGGGGAGATGGTTAGCAAACTGTCCAGGAGGTTTTGCAACTCCTCAGCGCTTATGCCAACAAGGGACGCTTGGCCTCCGCTCATCACCGTCAGCAGCAGATCACCCGGCGTTCTAATCAGCACAAATACATCATGTAGCAATTCGCCTGTGGGAAGCCTGGCCGTATGCCCTATGCCCGCCACGCTTATCGTCCGTCTGTACCCCTCGGCTATGGATAAGGTAACCGGCTCCAGGTCGAACAGCCTTGACTCCTCATCCATCTTCCCGATGATTTCCAATGCAGCAAGCTCAGCCAGTGCTTCCCCCGCATCCCCGGACACCTCAAGCTGATTGATGCCAAGCGGCATGAGCTTATCGGCAAAGGGCAGCAGCCACCTGAAATCATGGATATGGGATCCGGCGAGTAGCTGCTCGATATCCTCCCTGGAAAACACAGAGATGGGCTCGACATGGTTGAGCATGGAAAGCATGTGGGCGCGTTTGTATTGGTCCAGCACCGCCAGAAAGGCCAGGGCGGCGGGAGTACTTAAATCGCATCCGACCTGCGTTTCCCCCAGTTGGGTTTGAGCCGCCAGGCTGTCTATGATTCCGTACTTTAATTCACTGTCCGCATGGAGCAGGATGCTGTGTGTATCCCCCTCATGGCGCAGCCCTGCCCACAGGCCGGGACTTGATTCGCTGTAGCTCAGTGAAAGCCGGCTCACCACGCCGTCACCCAGATTGATATGGACATGCAGCAGCCTGTCGGGGTTTGCCAGTATGCCGATGCATCGTTCCAGCAGCCGCAGGTCCTCCGGCGCCATTTCACTCCTTTTCTGTACCACTGCCTCCCTACCGTCCTTGGGCTCATCCTCCGGGGTCTCGGGAATCAGGCAGAGTCCGCCCCGCTCTATACCTGAAATTTCCATATGGTATATCAACTCCTGCGCCGTAAAACGCCACTGTGTTTTGCTTTGCATCATCTCTTTCCTCCTCTCAAACTTTTATTGAATCCGGACTCCGGAAAGTGTGCGGTCATACCCTGCCAGCACATCTTTGCTTTGTTTTAAGAACTGCTCGAGGGTCATTCCGTTTCTTCTGAGCACCGTGTTGATACTGCCGGGGTTTGCGTAAATATCATTGGACATACGGACAAGCTTTCCGTTCATATCCTTCATAGACTTGGAAAGGATGCCGTTATTCTTAATAATCTGCGAGACCTTATCCGCCCTGCCTATGGCCTTGGCAGCGGCAAGGGGATCGCCGGGGTTCTTCATTACACTGCCCGCCTGCTGCTTGATTATCGACGGCACGTCCCGGGGCAGCAGTTTGACGGGGTCGGCAGGTATCGTGCCCGTGCCGTAGGCCTGCTTATTGAGAAGGTTTTGGTCCACCGCGGCCTGGCCGGATGTATTATGCACCCGGAACCCCCCTTTGCCGTCGGGGGTAAAAACTTCGGCCGTTCCTGTGCCCGCCTGCCTGACATTGGTGAAGCGGGAGCCGTAGGAATCCGCCTGGCCGGAGGCCGAACCGATACGGTCATAGCTGGAAAATCCCACGTCGTCGGCCGACAAGCCGCTTCTCTTTATGCTATCGCCCACCGATGAGATATGGTTCTTATGCAGCTGCTTGCACAGCGAGTTATAGGCCTGGGAACGGGTCAGTTTGTGGCTCTTCATATACTTTAGTAAATCCGCTTCCTCGAATCTTGGAATAAGCGTCCTGTCGGCGTCGGTCATAATTCTGCCCACAGCTTTTTTGGCGCCCGAACCGCTGTCTCCCACAATCAGTTCCTTGACGCGCACGCCCGTCTGCTGCTGGGTTTTTCTCATGGCGTCGTTGGTTCCCTGGCGAATGGCGCTGTTTACCTTGCGCGTTAAAAGCTCGTTGGCCTTTCTGGCCGTATCGGCGGAAATATGCCCCTTCTGCTGGAGCTGTGACAGATGCTTCATCCCGCCGTTTCCGTACACCCGCGCGATTTCGTCCGGGTCGCCGGAGCGGACAGCCCTTTCAAAGTCGCCCAGCCGGTTCTGCTCCAGGGCACTCAGCGGTTGCTTCGGCGCCGAGATCGGCGTCTGCGGGGTTCCCGACCACGATTCGGGCAGTCTCAGACCTTCCTTTCCGCTAAGGATATTGTCCATCCGGGTAACGCCCCTGGTGAGGGTATCGGTCACTTGATTTGCCGCTGCCGCCCATGCTTTGCGGGAGGCCACATCCTTAACCTGAGCCGCCATGCCGGCTCCCCAGCGGGACAAGCCTTGTTTGCCGCCGGATGCGATGGCGCTGCCGAGGCTGTGCGCTCCGCCTCCTCCGGTCATATGACTGATGGCTGCGCCGCCGGCTCCTCCGACCGTATTCATAACCCCTGCTACTGCATTGGCTGCAATCCATTCTGTGCCAACACGGGCAACGCCGGTGCCAAAGGCTCCCAGGTCCGAAGCGCCCGCTTGGATGGCGTCATGCATCGTATAGGTTGCGCCTATGGGTCTGAATACCCATTCGGATGAGCCACCGGTCATTGCACCTATGGCGATGCGCCCGGCCAGCCCCTTCCATGACATACCTCCGTCTGCAGTGGTGGCGGAGGACAGGTTCCTGCCGGTTTCAGCCAGAGCCTCTCTCAGCAGGTCGGCGTCAAGCCAGCCGCCATACTGTTCCGGGGCGGGCAAATCCCGTTCGGAGGCAGTATTGCCCTCCAGCCTGTTGCCCATATAGTCCCTTATCCTTTGGATTTTTTCATGGTCAGCAGGCTTTCCTGCGTCCATATCGTTCATCAGTTCATTGATTCTGGAGTACATGTCGTCCATCTCACCCGGGGTCGCCATATCATTTCGCCAGGCTGCCCGCTGCATTCTTCCCAGCGTACCGTAGAGTTCCTCGCGCTCGCTGATTTCGTTAAATGCCTCCTGCATGTATTTATCAGGGGAACGGCTGGCGTTCTCCCAGTCCCGTGCGTGGGCCTGGGCATAGTCCCTGTTTGTGGCGTCCTGGGCTTCCCAGTCCGATGCCTGCCACGGCTGTCCGCCAATCCAGATCTTCTTTTCACCGTCGGGGTTGGTGTAATGATCACCTTCACCCAGCTGGCGGACAAGCTCAAATTCTCCGTTTTTAACTATATACTCCCCTCCGTCGTCAAAGGTATAGGTACCGCCCTCCTGATATTGCCGCCCGTCGCCGAAGTCATAAACCTCGGGGGGAGGAGCCCCTATATCGGACGAGGAAAGAACGTCTTGTGCAAAGCCTTCCTCCTTTCGCCTGAACAGGCTTTCAAGAAGAGTCGCCAGCAGCGCTGCCAGCGGCGGGAACAGAACGCCCGTAGCAGCCTGACCGGGACCGTCCGGCCCGGGAATACTTCCCGCGGATGCCATGCCCAGCCCCATGAAGGGCAATACTGCGGGAGCAATATCCTGCCCTGCGAACACTCCGCTGCCGGTTACCTGGTAGGTGTTGTAATCCCCGCCCTCATCGTCGGTCGTTTCCCGTGCATAGAATGCACTACCGCCAAGGGTCAAGGTGGCTACCCCCTGTTCAGGCTTTGACAGGGATATGTCCACCCCGGCCCCTATAGTAGTTTTAGCGGGGGTACCGCTTAAGTCCACTGAAAATTCCAGGGAGGTACGCAGGCTGTTAGTGGTCCTGGATCCAACGGCGCACCGCTGGGAAACGGTAATGCCTTCATAGCTTCCGATCAGTAGGAGATGATCCCCCCTGTCCATTATGGTGATTGGATGCGAGCTTAGGCTGAATGTATCCTTGCTTTCACCGGTCTCCACGCCAAGGCCTATGGATCCTGTCTTTTGGGTCGCAACGTCTATGAGGTATGTACCGGAAAAATCATGGTCCACAGGCGGAGGAGGCGTGGCTCCGATATAAAAGTCCGGCCTTCCGTCGCCAAAGCTTGCCACCACGCTTTGGTCCGACACGTCAACCATGTATTCCCCCGCCGGCAGGGTAATGCCCGGCGAAACAATCCACATCCCGTTGGGGGTGCCCTGAAGCGTCGCACCGTTTGCCTGAAAGGTCCCGTAATCCTCGCCGTCGTTTACGCCGGTGATGGTAACGGTTCCGGGGGTTGCACCCACCCCCCCGTTGTAGGTGTTAAACACAATTTCATCGATGAGAGCGGGGGCGGGCAGTGAAAGGTAGAGGGGGAACTCTGCCGGGGGATTTTCCGCGCGTTCCTCCATCGGATATTCCTTCTTCGCCTCGTCCTGTTCCTCCCGGTATTCCAAAAGCTCCGTATTGCCCAGCACCGTATATTCTTCGGTCACCGCCTCTCCCTCTATATCCTCTTCTCCGGCAACCTGCCTGATTATCGTCTCGTTTTCAAAAAGCTCGGGATTATTTTTCAGATTCCACAAGTGAAGCTCTTTTTTATATTTGTCATAAGCGGAGCCATCATAGCCCTTGATAAATACGGCGCCCTCCAGCCCCGAGCTTTTGGTTCGCACCAGATTTGCAGGGTCACTGGTATGCAGGGTATAGCTTCCCCGGGGCAGACGGATTTCCCCCTCGGGACGAAATGTATACAGATAACGGACAGGCTGGGCGCTTATGGTTCTTGGTTCGTCATCGTCGGACGACCATTGTTCATGCTCTTCGTTAGAAAAATCGGTCCTGCTACCGGCCAAATCCATTTGCCGCATTCCTTCAAACAGATAAGGTCCGTACATATTGCCCCGACTATCCTCAAGCTGGACATAGACCGGTTGGATATCCGCCGGTCTCTCCGGGCTTACGGGGTAATAGATGTAGGGAAGAGAAATAGCGCTCACAACCTGATCCCTATTAATCCGAAACTCTACGGGAGGAATGCTGGAAGAGGATGCTCCTTCATCATTTATAAATAATTCCTCGTCAATTTCATACCTTCCGTCATAGCCCACAATCAATTGGCCCGAATTCAAAAGATTTAGCCAACTCCCATTTTTATAAATAACCTTTTCATAGGGCAGGCTGGGGGGTTCTTTTCCGCCCGCAGCCAATGCCTGTACGGGCAAAAGAGCGGTCAGAAGCAGAAAAACAGCGCTAAAGCAGACGGCCCTTTGCACAAAATTACGTTTTATAGCTTCCTTTCTCATCAAAACACCTCCCATCTAAAATAGATTGCCGGCCTGAGACCGGATAAACTCTGCGGCACCTTCAATAAGACCCGGAACCCCCGCCAGAAAGCCGGTCCCAAACATCCACAGGGCGGAGAAAGCGGCGGCGACCAGCGAGGTGCCCACCGTGTTTTTGATCTCCTGCTTTTGCTTTAATTTCCCAACCTCAATGGCTGCGCTTGCCGCCGCCGACATAATCCCCGCCGACAAAAAGCCCGACGTGATATACCAGCCCAGGTAATAAAACGAAACAAAGGCCATAACGGCGAAGGGAAGTAGAAACAGCATCCCCCTGCTGACGGCAGTGGAAATGGCTTTGCGCCCGTGGTTTTGCTTTACCTGCGGATTAAAGGAACCCAAGAGCCAAACAAGAAAAAGCCGGCAGAAAAAGCCGAAGAGCAGGCCCGCTATCACGCCAAATCCAATGTTATACATATTATATAGATCCAAGGGGTTGGTGAATGCCAAAACGCCGAACACCATAAAGCACAGCATTCGCAAAAAGCCCCGAAGCCCGTTGCCCTTTTGATAATTTTCCATTGCGTCATCCCCCCCTTTCATATCTTGCTGAACAGAGACCAGGATACTAAAATCGTGAGCCCGGCAACCGTTGCCAGAAATACGCTTAGGGCAGTCTTACCTTCGGTCATCCTCCGGATAGTGTGAATCATAGGTCCCGTCGCCCACAAAACCCCCGTTACGCCGAAGGCGACGGCGGTTCTCCAGCCCAGGGCGAGGGAGAAGACAAGCCCGAAGAGGCCGTAGATGAGCGCCCCGCTGTAGCACAGGCAAAAGGCTGAAACCGCCTGGTTCAGGCTCATTTTTGTTTTGGCCATTTTTATAACGCCCCAGAACAGCGAGCCCAGCAGCGGTATGATAACGGCTCCATAAAGAAGCCCCAGCCCGGTGAACAGGACAGCGAAGAAAAAGCCCTTCTGACCGGTTTTATACAAGTCCAGCCCCGTCTGGAGAAAAAACAATCCGAAGGCCAAAGCGGATACTGCAGCAGAAATATACCATCTACCGTCCAGCGCACCCTTGAGCGCCCCGGCGGGGCTGAGCATCATGCCCATCACGGTCCTCAGCAGCGGCTGTTTTGATTTTTCCATAGAAACACCTGCCTTTCATGGGCAGAGAGCCCTTACTGCTCCCGCCACTCGTAAATATATGACATTAGGGGATGCCCGGGACCCATTCTTACTTCGAGGGCTCTGCGTTCGCCCGCTGTTTGCCCCTTTTCCATGTCGCCATAGACAGTCACATCGATGGGTGCAAAACCGTTCTCCGGACTTGGGAAAAAGCTGCTTTCCCCGTCATCGTCAGAGAGGTAGCTGTGTATGACGCCATCACCCTTTTCATCGGGGATGGGAACCTGGGCATCTATGGTACAGCCGGTTGGCAGTGGATGCTCCGGGTGCTGGTCGACCACCTCCATCCTGATGCGCATGGAAACCTCAAACCCGGGGCCATGAACGGTGTCTGAAGGTTTGGTCCAGCTTCCCTGTACGGTAGTGGTATTTCCCGGGATGGTATAAGGGGTTTTGTCGCTGCCGTCCTCCCCTATATAGCTATCCACCCAAACAACGCTGCCTTCCGACACCTGGGCATCTCTCCTATAGAAGCCATCGCGCTGGTTTGCCATCATAAGCTCCGCCTGCCATTCTTCCTCGTAAAATTCAGTATCTACCAGCACCCAGTGTCCCCCGCCCGAACCGCAGCCCGCAAGCAGACCGATAGCGAGAATTAGAAAAACCGCTAAATATTTCCTCATTTTTTTACCTCCCTATCAATTGAAGTAAAAGGATACGGCTACCTCTACCTCTTGCTCATATTTTTCCAAGGTTTCAAACTTCGTCGTAATGTCAGTTACATCTCCGCCTTCCCTGGTTTGTTCATTCCATACTTTAAGATGCTCGGCTAAAGAATCAGCGCCTTCTCTCACATAGAATTTAAAGCAATCGTCCGGGTAGGGATTGTCATCTGTATAAGGGATATTTTCAAGCTCCAATTCCAGCATTTCATAGATCTCGCCGGTTCTTTCGTTTCTGAACGACAAAGATTCAATACTTTTTTTATCTGCGGATAAGCTGCCGCTTATAACCACATCTTCCTGAACATCATATCTGCCGCTGTGATGCTGAACTTCTCTGGTGAAAACAGAAGCCCCTTTAAAATCCAGCCCGTCCCAGGTCACATCCACACTGAAATACTTTTGAGCAATGGAAGCATCTACACCGTTTAAATCCTGTCTGATGATAAAATCAAATAGTATTTCATAGGCATCGGTGACATTAAACTCGGAGCTGCTGTTGTTTTGCGGCTCATTTATTTTCTGATTGCCTGTAGTGGCATCTTCTGCATTGTTTCCACAGGCCGTAAGCGACCCAATGATTAAAACCAAAAGCATTATAAATATTTTTTTCATTGCCTTCCCCCCTAAATTTTTTAATTATTTCATCAGCGGACATTTGCGCCCGCGCCGGGTCTTACAGTTTCTGCCATTCGTAGATGTACGATGTTCGGACAAAGCCCACGTCCACCGCGACGACCTTGCGTGCACCCTCCTCATCCCCCTCGCCCAGCGTACCGTAGACGGTGACGTCGACGGGTGCAAAATCATTGCCCTCGTTCGAACCAAAGCTGTGATTCCCGTCCCTATCCGCGAAGTAAGAGTAGTGATATTCGCCCTGTTGGGACAGGTGGGTCCAAACAACTACCGCGAAGGTATGGTCCAGGGGATACGTCGGGTGCCGGTCTAATGTTTCCGCAGTCAAATGCAGGGAGACCTCATCCCCGGAGCCGAAAACGGTGTGGGACGGTGCGCTCCAGGTGATTTTTCCCCGTATGGAATTGTCGGGAAAATACTGAGAATTAATTTCGATGTCCTCCCCCATTGGCTCTGTATAGGTAATAACGAAAAAAACGCTGCCCTCGGATACCTCGACCTCAGTCCGTCTATCGGCGGGCTTTTCAGTCCCGGGCCAGGGCGCGTTGAGTTCAGCCAGATGCTCCTTCCATTCCGCCGTATTGGTTTCGGTTTCCACCAGCACCCAGGCGTATTCCGCGCTAGCGCAGCCGGACAACACCGCTGCGCCAAGCGCGAGAATCAGTGAAAGGGCCAACAATTTTTTCATGGCTGTTTCCTCCTTCTTATCATCGGCCGACTATTTCATCAGCGGACATTTGCAGCGGCGGCAGATATCGTTATGAATCTCGTTTTTAGTGGAGCAGACAACGCAATAAATCACGCTGTCGCGGGACTTGTCGAATTTCTCCAGGACATGGGCCAGAGTACCCGCGTGATGCCTGACATTCTCGCCGATCTTATAATAGTGAAAGAGCTCCTCGGTGCATGGAATTTTTTTAGCGCTGCCGTCGTCCCGGCGTATATGCACGAAATAATTGGTACGATGATCACCTGACTTCCTCTCGGCATAGCTGGCCCGCTTGAATGTCTTGTCGATAACAACGCCGTCCCATGTGTCGTCTTTTTTCCCCCTTGCCCGCTGAAAAAGCGCAATCACAATCAGCAGTCCGCCTAAGATGAGCCCAAAGAAAAAGGCTGAAGGAAGCTCAAAGCCGCCAACCTCTAAGACTCCGGCAACAGAAAAGCCAATCACGGCAGCCGCGGCAAGCACCAAAATGAAAATCATGCCTGATTTGTTCATTTTTTTCAGGGTTGCAGCGATGCGCGGGTCATTGATTTTATCCGAGTACCCCACCAGCGGCTGAGCCCCGCCGGTCTGCTCTGTTTGTGTCTCTCCGCCCTGGTCTGCGCCGCAGGAAGCGCAGAACCTTGCGTTTCCCGACAGGGCTGTGCCACAATTTTTACAATACATGTTTTAGCTCCTCCCTATCATCATTTTTTATAGTAAGCCTGAGAAACAACCACCTCATAGCTGTCATAGGGGATCATACTACCACCGGCATCCATCGTCGGCATAAATGAAAGCTCCGCACTGCCTCCGGGGGCAGTGTCCTGTGCAAACCGCTCGCTGGCGCCGGTGAGCTCATCCTCGTAATAAAACAGCATAAAGGCATTCACATAGTCGATGGTTTCCGAGCCTGTGTTGACGAGGGTCACAACGATTGTGTAATTGCTACCCTCTCTGATATCGTCTTCTATTTCAATATCCTCCGTGGCATTGACATAGCCCGGTTCGGAACGGTCTATCTTATACGTGATTCGGCAGTTTCCCGGATCAATTTCATATTGCTTCAAATGGGTTGAAAAGGCATATAACACCTGACCTGCCGCAACACCTTTAAAATAGTACTCGAAATCCGTTATGCTGCTGTCTTGTTCATCACAGAATTCCGTATGCATGGTCAGCTGTTGGATGTACGCTTCGCTATGGTTGGTGAGTTTAAATAAAACCTCGTTGTTTAAAAGAGGAACTATTTCACACTCAAAATCTTCTGACAATTCGTCGTTATGCGCATCCTGCTCCCCCAGGTACGGGTCGGCCCCGTCACTGTCGTATGGTTCAGTTAGTACTTCGCCTTCCGGTTTATGATTGTCTTGCTCTCCGCCGGTCAAAGGTGCGCAGCCGCAAAGAGCAAGCGCCAATATAAGCAATCCGACTAATAATACCCTAATCATCTTAATCTCCTCCCATAATCGTCGGGGACGGAACGCTCCCTCTGCCGTCACCCTATTGTTACCTTGCCCTTGACACCCAGCACCAGCAGAAGCGTACCCAAACCGGTCATGAGCATACCCCCCCATATTTTCGTATTCTCGGCCGGTGCGTTGATGGCGGGATAATAGGGCAGGTAACGTACCCTGATTTTCTGATTTTCCCTTAGGCCATGCTTCAAGATCAGTCTTGCGCTGCCCGAATACGATTTTCCGTTCACCGAAAAGGCATAGTCGATCCGAAAACGGCGGGGATCGGGTGTGCCTTCGCCGTATTTTCTCCTGTCCTGTCTGGCGTCTGTGACAGCTGCGTCGGTCGTTTTCCCCACCATGCTCAGCGACATGCTCTGGACACCCACAAGAATCACCAGTATGGATACTGTGATTGCAAGGACCTTACCTCTCCGTTTGCCTTTCTTGGGCCAGGCGGTGGAAGCCGACGCAGTGCCCCTTTGGGGCGGTAAGCTTACCGGCGAAGCGTAAGTCCCCGACGGCGCAGCACCCTGCTGCCGCTTCGCGCCGCAGGAGGTGCAAAACCGTGTGTTATCTTCAAGCCTTGTACCGCAATTTTTGCAATACATGTATACTCTCCTTCCCTGCCGGCTTTTCCCGGTCTATCCCAATAAAATCCAATTTCCCTGATACCATCCTATCGGGAAAGCGAAATAAGGAATATCCCCCAATCGGGTGAAATATCAAGTTTTGAAATCAGGGATTTTCCTGATTCAACATTAAAATATACACCAGCTCAGACCGTGTGGATACACCGGTCTTTTTAAATATTTTCTGCAGATGGGTTTTTACGGTGTTCCTGGAAAGATTGAGGGATGAGGCAATCTGTGGATTGCTCTTTCCCTGAATCACACCGTCTATGATGTCGGCCTCCCGCTTGGTGAATTTAAACCTATATTCCGCCGCCGACTGCTTTTCATCGGCAAATTCCAAGGAGACATAAAAACGGTTACTCTCCTTGCCTCTGTGTTTCTTTCTGAGTAAAATATCCGCCAAAAGCTCACCGCCCGGCGTTTTCAGGCTTTCAAAACGATAGGCCGCCCCCTTTGCCCGCGACTGCTCTGTCTGAAAATCCTCCATGATTTCCTTGATATGATACAGGGCGCTGGAACCAAAGACCGTACTGCTTCCCAGCATTTCCAGTCCTGCCATGTTCCCGGCAATCAGATTCGCCTCATCGTCGAACAGGCAGAGACCCTTTCTGTCCAGCCCCTTTTTGTCCGTTTCCAGGAGGATTGCCGCCGTGAGACTGTGGATGATATGAAACACATTGGAAATGTGGGGCTGTAAAAGTCTCAGCCTGAACATGTCATGCTCGTCAAAATCCGGCTTATCTTTGTTCCTGTGCAGATAGATTTCTCCCAGGAACTGTCCCCGGTAAAGAATACGCATACATACCACATGGTACTCTGCCTGTGTGGAAAGGAATTTACTGCGGGGCTCGTCGGGAACTGTAATGATCCCCTGACGATAATCGGCGGCCTTGTAGACAAGGGCTTCTTTGCCGGCGGTATCGTTTCGCTCCAGGTATTCTTCCCGCTCTGCAAAAGGCGTTTTTTTATAATAATCGTCTACGCTGCCGCTGATATAGGGCTGAAAAAAGCTGCTGTCCCGGCTGATGGCGCAGAAGAACAGGCCGCTGTCGTACATCACCAGGGTATGCAGCCCAGTGATGGCAAGGCGCAGGAAATCCTCGAAGCGCCGGCATTCGTATGCCTGCCGAATAAGCTCATTAAAACCGATTATTTGTTTATCGTTCATCGTATCATCTCATCTCCTTTATCACCAATCATAACAGGCCCGCGTACTACGCCCTATCACCCAAGCGGGTGAATTTTATCCATGGTAAACGGCTGCCCGTGGCCGGGATGCAAAAGTCTCGCCCCGCTTAGGGTGATTTTTCCCACGCTTTTTTCCATTTGCGTCCGGTCTTCATAAAGCAAAGCCTCCGTCGGCTGAAGGATATTGAACAGGGCGTCGCCTACGACAAAATCCCCCTCACCGGTCAGCACGCCGACGGAGCCCCTTGTATGTCCCGGCAGGGCAACGATCTGTGCATCAATCCCGTATTCTGAAAGCGCCCGGCCATCCTCCAGCCAAATATCGGGAGAGAGGGGGGCTCTGGCTTTGGCCGAAAGTGTGCTTTTTGACCAAAACGCCAGTACCTTTCCAAAAACGGTATGTGCCCGGAGTTTTCGCCCGCCGGGGCTTTGGAGCAGTTCGGCGTCCCGGGCGTTCATGGCTACGGGAACATGCAGCAGCCGGGCAAGGGTGTAAGCTCCGCCGACATGGTCGGGGTGACCGTGGGTCAGCAGAATCAGCCGGACATTTTTATTTTTCACCCTCCGATATATCCGGGAGGCATCAGAGGGATTTGCGGCATCCACCAAAACGCTGCCGCCGCTATCGGTCACAAGATAGCAGTTAACCACTCCGCATTTGATCCGCTCCAGCATATCCACACCTCCGCCCTTTATTCCGTAATAGCCGGCACAACTCCGGTTTCGTAACGGAATTTCTCCACAATATCCGCAAGGACAGCACTGTCAGGTCTGGCATAGAGCAGCCGGATATTCGATATGTTGGCATTCGTGCCATAGTCGATGGAGATATAGTCCCTCCCGATTTCCACAGCCTTCAGTTGTATGCCCTCTTGGTTGAACTTAATGATTTTGGAGCCCAGCAGGATGCCGAAGCAGGATACGAACATCTCGACGGTTTCACAGGGCTTCGTTTCGCTTTCTTTCATGCCCTCCCGCTCACTAAGGACAGCGGGCTGAATATGAAGAATCCGATTCTCGATAATCAGCCGCGCAGCTTTCATCTTTTTGCTCATTGCTCCGAAAAGGAAAGCGGCAATCAACCCTGCCGGCAAGGCCAGGATGGCATGCGGCTTCCAATTCGGAGGCGTCAGGATAAGCGCTATTGCAAAAACGGCCGAACAAAGAATGGAGGCTGCCAAAAATAATCGTGCATGCCAAGTAATTTTTTGCAAATAAATCCCCCTCTCAGTGGGCATCGTTTTCTCCATTTTACAAAAAGCAGAGCTGCCTTCGCATCACCAAAACGGGTGAATTTGCACAAAAAGGCCCCTCACCTTTTAGGGTGAGGAGCCTTAAAATCAGCTGTTTATCAGGGGTTTAATGATTCTGATGACGGGATACGTATATCCAGAAGGTTATGCATCAGCTCTGTCCTGCTTTTGACTCCGGCTTTGGAATAAATATTTTTCACATGAGTTTTTACCGTGTTTTCGCTCACATGCAGTTCTCCGGCAATCATCCGATAGGTCTTACCCTTGATGAGCAAAGCGGCGATTTCACCTTCGCGCTCAGTGAGCTTCTTTGTTATATTAATCTCACCGATCAGCCGGGCTTGTTCCTGAATCGGCATTTCGGTAATCGCGGTCAAATAGACATGGTCTTTGAGCAGGGTGGTCAGCCGTTTATGTAAGGGCGGAAGCAGTACAAGGGTAACGCACACCACGCCCAAGGCCAGCAGGGTGGGGTTTTGGTTTTGTTGGTCTGCGGCGGTGATCGCGTTTCCGATAAGCCCGCCCAGCAGAACTCCCAGAATATTGGCGGAGAGGCCAACACCCATGATTTTTGCGGGATTTTCATAAAGCTCCAACATTTCGCCCAAAATGCTCCACCAAAACAGGTCATACACGCCGCAAGCTCCCAGCATTAGGGTATTGACCACAAGGTAATCCGCCCATGAGCGGCCAAGCAGAAGAAAGGCGATAAAGGAAAAGCCGATCATTGCAATAGCCACATAGAGGATATAAGCCCGATTTGTTTTGCGGGACAGATTCCGCATAATATACAGGGCAGTGATATACGGTATGGCCCAATACCAGCTTATCAGCCATTCCAGATGGGCGAAAGCAGGACCCTGCACCTGATACATCAGACCGGAATTGATGGTAATGACCACAATAAACAGGCATAGGAAAGCGAGTGGTCCGGCTTTGCCTGCATGAATCTCCCCCTGTCTGGAAGAAGGAGGACTTTCCGGCGCCTCGTATTTGGGGAGCCTGAGCGCAAATAAAAACGCCGCACCCAACATCAGCATGGAAAAACCTAGCCCGGCGTGCGGGGAAATATGAATGGCTACCATATTAAGCAAAATCATCAGGAGGTTGGAGAAGATGAGCCCGTCCGCCATTGTCTTAATGCGTTCGTCCTTTGGCGTGCAATGTTTGAAATAAAAACCCCACGCAGCCACGCAACAGCCGACCAGAAACGCCGCCGAGAGCAGCGCTGCCGTCCATAGAAAGGAGGGCGGGCGGAAAAATATGCCGGAGGCCGCGATACAAAATGTAATAGAAAAAAGCATGAGCCGTTTGGCCGTTATCATGTTCTTAACAAAGAGCCCGCAGATAAGCAACCCGGCAAAATGAGCGGTCATTGTGCCGAAAACAAATGAATGGGCCGAGATATTATAATGGTCCGCAAGGGAATACAATATCCTGCCTTCAAAGGGAAAGGCCAGCAGCCAGGAAAAAAAAAGAGAAAAAACGACAACGGATAATCTACGGTTACTCATTGCATTAGGTATGTACCTATCCAGTTTGCTTTCGATTGCTTCCTCCCCCTATCTCAAATATTCTTTTCCGGTAACCGTCGTTTCTTACACCGACCATCCACAGGCTTTGACGCATCCTTGGGAATCAGCCACAGGTTACCTTTTTTCAGTGCGCCTTTAATCCGACCTTCCTCGCAATAGAAAGTCACCATCCGACTGCTGATACCCCATTTTTCACCCATTTCTTTCACGGTAAAATAATCCATACTATAATCTCCCGCTAAATGTTTTTTTATTGTACTATAAAACTAAATATATTTCAATATCTCGAAATGTACGTGTTGTTATCGTGTGATAATGTCACCCTGCTAATTATCTTGATAAATTCCTGTACATCTTCTCCATAGTTATATCTTTCAAGAAATGCATCTGATCGCGAAAGTATTGGTAAATAATAATGCTCCATCCAACAGTTTTCCGGCAATACAAAATGTGCAATCGGGTCATACCCACATTTCTCAATAAGTGACAGCTTTGCATCTATAGTATCTATTTCAGAGTAAGCATATGTCCAATATTGCTCAATTTCTTCAGGCCGATTATCTGTAAGCCAGGAGATTTCTGAAACCGCAATATATCCCTCGTCCTTTAGAAACCTCCTCCATTCTGATAACCCTTTTTCAAAACCTATATTGTAGATTGCTCCCTCCGACCAAATAACATTGAATAATTTTTCTTCGAAGTGCAGGTTATCCATCGACGATTGTATTGCAATTATGCGGTTATTCGAATTATCCCTATCAAGCTTCTCTTTCAGCTTATTCAAAAACTCTTGCAGCATATCTACAGCAACTATCTTCATCCAGTTCGGGTATATACAGCAGTGCTTTCTTTGTCGCTTCATCACTACCCGGCCCTTGCCTGTCGGCATCTTTATGAAATTCTATCAAGTAATCCATTATATCCATTGTCATTCTCCTTGTATGTTCCTCCTTTCAGTAATAGTCCACCTTAGTGTTTTTTTAATAATGAGACATTAACACCCAATCCATATCATGAGTATAATAACCGATCTGACTAACGGCACAACATATGAATAATGTGTAGCTTAAGATCCTTCGCTTGGCTCAGGATGACAAAAACGCTACTTCGCATTATTCTACTAATGTACAGTATAACATGTTTTCCCTATGCCCGTTTTTTACATTGCTTCATCCAAAAAACAGAGCACTGTCAC
>CAZGUG010000001.1:0-94649 GCA_964529035.1 uncultured Clostridium sp. | reverse complement strand
TTTTCCCATTTCCAGTATTGTATTTATTGACTCCTGTTTCGCGTCCTCTATAAATCCGCAGGTGTTTACAATTATTATATCGGCTTTGGAAATGTTCTTTTCTTCACAATATCCGTTTTTTTCAAGAAGTCCTTTCATGTTTTCGCTGTCCACTTCGTTTTTGGGACAGCCCAGTGTAACGACTGCAGCCCCAATCATTTTTTTACCTCCCTCAGCTGTCGGTGCTGTTTGCCTGGTCGATTGCTTCCCTGCTGACCAACACCCTGCGGGGTTTGCTTCCCTCAAAGGGCCCTATTATACCCCTTTCCTCCATCTGGTCAATCATCCGGGCAGCCCTCGCATAACCCACTTTAAGCTTTCGCTGCAAAAGGGAAGCGGATGCCTGTTGGTATTCCATTGCAATTTCAATGGCATCCGGCAGCAGTTCGTCACAGTCTCCCTGCCCTGTTTCCCGCGGCTGGGCCGCTTCCAGCACTTCTTCGCTGTACTGGGCGTCAACCTGGTCCCTGACAAAGGCAACAACCCTTTCAATTTCCTCTTCTTCCACCAGTGCACCCTGTACCCTTATCGGTTTATGCTCTCCGGTCGGGTGATACAGCATATCACCCCTGCCGGTCAGTTTTTCTGCACCGTTCATGTCAAGAATTGTTCTGGAATCCACCTGGGAGGATACCGCGAAGGAAATCCTCGACGGAATATTCGCCTTGATTATACCGGTAATAACATCCACCGAAGGCCTTTGGGTGGCTATCACAAGGTGTATTCCGGAGGCCCTGGCCATCTGGGCAAGCCGGCATATTGCATCCTCAACCTCTGCCGGTGACACCATCATCAAATCTGACAGCTCGTCTATTATCACCACTATTTGAGGCAGATATTCCTTGGAGTTTTCCATCTGCTTCACCTGGTTATAGCGGTGTATATCCTTAACACCTATTTTTGCAAATTCCTTGTACCGGTTGGTCATTTCCTGTACTGCCCAGTTCAAAACACCGGTGGCTTTCCGCGGCTCTGTGACTACCGGTGCAAGTAAATGGGGTATATCATTGTAATGGCTTAATTCCACTATCTTCGGGTCAATCAGAATCAGCTTGACATGGGCCGGTGAAGCCTTATACAAAAGGCTTATTATTATGCTGTTTATGCAAACGCTCTTTCCTGAACCGGTGGCCCCTGCTATTAACAAGTGAGGCATTCCCGCAAGGTCTATGATTATGGGGTTTCCTGCTATATCCTTACCCAGGGCGACGGTTATATTTGAACGGCTGTTCTTGAAGGAAGTGCTTTCGATTAATTCCCTCAGGGTAACCGGAATGGTTTCCTTGTTTGGAATCTCCAGCCCTATGGCCGATTTTCCCGGAATTGGGGCCTCGATTCTGACCGAAGTGGCCGCCATACTGAGGGCTATATCATCGGCCAGATTCAATATTCTGCTTACCTTGACCCCGGGGCTGGGGTGAAGTTCGTATCTGGTTATCGCCGGGCCGACGCTTACCTTCACAACCTTTGCAACCACCCCGAAGGTGTTAAGTGTATCCTCCAGCCTTCTGGCGTTGTTTAGAAGTTCCTTGCGGTTCCCGCCGGTCCTGCTTTCATATTCGGAAAGCAAACTTACCGAAGGAAGCCTGTATCCTATATATTCGTTGGTAAAGCTTGTCCTGTGAAGTTCCAGTTCTTCCGGCCGGTCGGCTTTTTTCTGCCCGGCAGCGGCACTTTCATCAATACCCAGCTTTATATCCTTGGAGTCGAAAATTTTAATGCTTTCCTCCTGCTTTATTTCGGGTTCATTTCTTTCCCGCTTCTTTTCCGCTTCCGGATCAGTATTGATTTCAATTTCTTCCCGGATGTCGTCGGCAACCGTTATAAAGTCCTTAAATGCAGCGGCTGAGTTCTTCATAATTATAAACACGGCCTTTATGAATTTAACCGTCAGCCCAACCACCGACCTGTCTGTTAGAAGCACAGCCGATATTAGGGCTATTGTGGTCACAAATACTTTGCTGCCGACGGAACCGAAAACCTTAAACAGCAGTACCGAGCAAATACCTCCCACTATACCGCCGCCTCTTTTTTCCATTCCGCTTATAAATGCAACCCTGGAGTTTTCCCTTAAGTTTTCCCAAAGGCTTAAATTCTGTCTTACAGCAACCAGCTGTCCCTGTTCGGAAATTATATGCGTAAGTACAATAATCGAAAAGTACAGGAAAAAGAGCGCAATGGCTTTGTTCTCCATATCCTTTATATTCATTCGCAGTATATAGATGACCCCCGTAAGCATAATAAACAGCGGTATACCGTATCCTCCGATACCAAAAAGGCCGAAAACATAGTCCCTGAAGAGGTTTCCAAATACACCGGTTCCTCCTTTTTGAAGCCCGAGCAGTACCAGAACAGACAAGGCAATAAGGCCTATGCCCATTACTTCAAATCTTATTCTTTCCCTGTTCTTTTTTGAATTCCTCCTGTTTTTTCTTGACGCCACCGCCATCACCCCAATTGTTATTTCTACACATGGTACCGGAATCCTCCAATACGCCATATATAAAAGAAGGCGCACCCGCCTTCCGTTTCCGCTAATCCTTCCACTTAAAACAGGTTAATGATTTATTCAGCCCATTAATAAACCTATTATTAGGCTTCCCGCACCCACAATCCAGCAGTAATAGGAAAAATAACTCAGCTTTCTCTTTTTGATAATCTCAACCAGGAACCTTATTGCTATTGTTCCCGCCACTGCCGCAGCTGTCATGCCTGCAAAGGCTGTTGTAAGACTGCCGGTTAAAGCACCTTCGCCGTAGTATTTCCAGAACTCCAATATCGCTGCCCCGAGGATTGCAGGTATCGACATGACAAATGAAAACCTTGTTGCCAGCTCCCTAGAAAAACCCCGGGTCAGGCCTGCGAATATGGTAGAGCCGGACCTGGATATACCGGGAGTTATGGCCAGGCCCTGGAACACGCCTATTATCAAAGCGTCGGATATCTTTACGTCGCCGGTGTCCTTTGAGCCGGGTTTTATGTTGTTTGCCATGTAAAGAAGCGTACCGGTTACAATAAGCATAACTGATACCATCGTAACCGAAGCAAAGACCCTTTCGAAATAACCGCCCAGCAGTACGCCCATTAAACCGGTAGGTACCGTGGCGACTATCACCATAATCAGCATTACCCTGTGGGGGTTCTTTTTAAGTCCTAATCCATGACCCTTTGCAATATCCGAAGCCATTTCGAAAAAAGCTTTTATCATGCCCAATATATCCCTGTAAAAAACAAACACAACAGAAATTAGCGTTCCTATATGCAGCAATATTTCAAAAACAATACCGGTGTCAGTTTTAATGCCGAGAAAACTTCCAAACAACACCAGGTGTCCGGAACTGCTCACCGGCAAGAATTCCGTCAGACCCTGAACAATTCCCATAATTATTGATTGAAGCAAAGACAAAAAATTTTCCCCCTTCAACTGCATTGGAAATCCTAATAAAAACCATTGCAATTATATCACGATTTGTCATATACCTCAATCAGCTGCATTAATTTTCCGAAGGCCTGTTTAAGTCCCCCAACTTCATCTATTATTCCGTGTTCCACCGTTTCTTCGCCCACCAGTATGGTGCCTATATCATTGGCCAGTTCATCGGTGGCCGTCATCAGTTCTTTCAGCTTTTCTGCCTCTATGCGCGAGTGTTTGGTAATAAACTCGGTTATTCTCTGCTGCATCTTGTAAAAATACCTGAAGGTCTGGGGCACACCGATAATCAGGCCGCTCATTCTTATCGGGTGAATGGTCATTGTTGCCGAAGGGGCTATAAACGAATAATCAGCGGCTGTTGCCAGGGGTACCCCGATGCTGTGACCGCCTCCCAGCACCAGTGAAACCTTAGGCTTGGATATACTGGCCACCATTTCAGCAAGGGCAAGTCCCGCTTCCACGTCCCCTCCGATAGTGTTCAACAAAAGAAGCAACCCCTTAATCTGCCTGTTTTCCTCCACATTTACAAGCTGAGGCATAATGTGTTCGTATTTCGTTGCTTTGTTCTGCGTGGGGAGCAGCGTATGTCCCTCTATCTGGCCTATTATTGTAAGAGTATGTATGGGGCTTGTGGGATTAGGAGGTATATTCGATACTCCAAGGGATTTTATGTCCTCTGCCATACTTTTTTGCGTTTTTCCGCCGTCATCCGTCTTTGTTTTTTTTGCTTTCTGTTTTCTGATTTTTTGCAAGGTTTTCCTCCCCATTCTTCCGAATCTCTAGCTATTATTATTAACCTTTGAAAGTAAAATATTATCTAAAAACCAATACGCACCTTTTCCGTTGTTGGAAAAGGTGCGTATTTAAAATCCGAACTTATAGTTTGAATTCGTCATGCAGTACTTTAACTGCTTTTTCCGCCTGCTGCCTCTTAACAAGCACTGAAATTGTAGCATGGGAATCCGCCGTTTGGTATACCTTTATTCTATTTTTGTTAAGTACCCTTAACATCCTTGCCATAACCCCGGGCACACCCCTTATTCTGCTGCCTATGATGGTTATTTTGCTGCAGTTATTGATAATGCAGAACTTTGTTCCTTCCCTTTTTAGAAGGTTTGTCACCCTGTCGCAATCACTGTCATCTATTGTAAATATTTTTTTGTCTGTGAATATATTGATCAAATCTATGCTGATTCCCATATCCGCCAGCTTATCCAGTATATCATCGGTATGGTTTTTTTGTGGGCTTTCCGAATAATCAATAACCACCTGTGCCCTGTCATGGAGGTGGGCAATACCGGTAAGAAGCCCTCTGTCCCCCATGGATACGGTATCCCCATCCTTTTTGTACTGGGTAATCAAGGTCCCCGGCGAATCCGAGAAAGTGTTCTTGATTACCAGCGGCACATTGGATTTCATTGCAACCTCCACCGCCCTCGGATGAATAATCCTGGCACCGTAATCCGCCATCTGAAACACTTCGTTATAGTCAATACTTCTAATAACCTTTGCACTGTTTATTATACCCGGGTCGGCGGTCATAACTCCGTCCACATCAGTGTATATCTCCACTGAATATGCATTTAGCGCATCGCCCAATACCGCCGCGGTAACATCGCTGCCTCCCCGTCCCAGCGTCGTAATGTCACCGTATTCCGTAACCCCCTGAAATCCTGTAATAACCGGTATTCTGCCCCTTTCGACTTGCTGATATATTTTTTTTGGCTCCACCTTCAATACTCCGGCATTTCCGTAATTGTTATCGGTAACTATCCCCGCCTGCTGGCCGTTCATTGCCACCGCATCCAATCCCGCCGCATTGAGCTGGGCTGTCAGTATTACCGCCGAGATAATCTCGCCGCAGGAAATCAAAAGGTCCCGGTCCCTTGCCTTGATACCGCGGTTTGTTTCGTCTGCCAGTTGTATAAATGTATCGGTAGCATATGGCTCGCCCTTTCTTCCCATTGCGGATACAACCACCACGGGACAAAAGCCATTCCTTCTTGCCGCTTCTATCTTTTCTATGGCCTTGTTTCTTCTCTCAGTCGTTGTCAGCGATGTGCCGCCGAATTTTTGAACGATTATTTTCATCAATATCCTCCTTAATGAAAAACACAGCATTATTAATTATTATATCTAATAATAACACTAATGGTGAAATAAAATAAAGCCCCTGTTTAAAGGAGCCTTTTAGAAAATCTTTCTTTTTTTCCTTTCGTCCTGCTCGATTATTATCATGTCATTACCAATCTTCTTTACATTTTCCCATGGAACCTCAATATAATCACGTTCTCCGAATATGGAAAACTGTGTCCTTTCTTCCGGTATCAGCAGTTTTACTATGCTTCCCGTTTTTTCATCTATGACCAGATCCGCTTCTGCCACTATTCCAAGTCTTTCTCCGGTATTGAGATTAACTATTTCCTTTCCGCCAATCTGACTAAGCCGCATAGAATTACCCCCTTCTTCATTTAATTCTATGCGGCAGACTTCATCTATATGCCAGTATGTCCAAATCCACCTCTGCCTCTTTTGCTGACATCCAGGACATCCGTTTTTACAAGGTTAACCATTTCATAACGGCATATCACCAGCTGAGCTATTCTGTCTCCCCTTTTTATTTCGAAGGGACTGTCCCCGAGGTTTATTAGTATTACCCGAATTTCTCCCCGATAGTCACTGTCTATTGTACCGGGAGTGTTTAAAACCGTTACCCCGTGTTTTGCTGCCAGCCCGCTTCGGGGGCGTACCTGGCCTTCAAAGCCTGTGGGTATCTGCAGGTAAATACCGGTCGGCACGAGCATAAAACCGCCGCTGGGAACGGTTGTCGTACCGTTAACCGCAGCACAAAGGTCAAGCCCGGAAGAACCGTCGCTCATGTAACGGGGCAGCGGTAAATCCCTTGCCTCCTCGCTCTGATATACTTTAACATCTATCATACCATCATCTCCAGTGCCTTTATCACATCATTGTCCGCATTGCCGAGTATTGTCGCCGCCATGTTTTCAAAGTCTATCGATTCGCGTATAATTTCCTGCATGCTGTCTATACTTATGCCGTCAATCCTGTCAAGTATCTCTTCCTGGGAATATATTTTACCGAGCAGCAGTTCCGACTTGCCCATGGACGACATTCTGCCTCCCGTGCCCTCCATACTCAGTATATAGTTTCCTTTCATCTGCTCCTTAACCCTTCTCAGCTCATTCTCGGGTATACCGTATTCTTTAAGTTTCCTAAACTCTTCAACAACAGCCTCAAGTACATTTCCAAGCTGTGATGGATTTGTTCCGGCATAAACTGTAAGCATTCCAATATCCCTGTAGGTCGTGGGATATGAATATATCGAGTAAACCAGCCCCATTTCCTCCCTTACCCTTTGGAACAGCCTTGAACTCATGCCACCGCCCAAAAGGTTGTTGAGTGCAAGAAAAGAATAAAGTCTCTTGTCTTTCTGGTTCAAACCCTTAAACCCCAGGCAAAAATGCACCTGTTCGGTATTTCTTTGTTTTATGACATGATTAAAATTAATTGTCGGTTTAGCATACCTTTTAACTTTTGTATACCTGTCGCCCCAGTTTGAAAAGTATTTCTGGGCATATCTTTCTATGTCTTTCAGTTCAACGTTTCCGGTAACGGCGATAACGGTATTGTCCGGTCGGTAATTATTATTAAGGTACCTTATAATATCCTCCCTTTTTATTTCCATAACCGACCTCTGTTCACCGAGGACAGGGTATCCCAACGGGTGATTCTTAAACACGTTGGATGCATATATATCATGAACCACTTCTTCCGGGTTGTCCTGATACATGTTAATTTCTTCGATAACCACATTCTTCTCCCTGCTTATATCGTCACTTCTGAATGAAGAATTAAAAAGCATATCCGACAGAATGTCAAAGGCCAGCTCCATATGCCTGTTTAAAACCCTGGCGTAATAACAGGTGCATTCTTTTCCGGTGAAAGCGTTTAGCTGTCCCCCGACGTTATCAATTTCTTCTGCTATATCCCTCGCACTTCTTTTTTCGGTTCCCTTAAAGGCCATGTGTTCAATGAAATGGGAGATTCCGTTACACTTGGCCTGTTCGTTCTTGCTGCCCGCTTCTATCCATATTCCTATACTTACCGACTGTACGTAGGGGATTTTCTCAAATACTATTCTAAGTCCGTTTGGTAGTATAATTCTTTTATACTGCATATCAGTCCTCCTGTATTTAGTCTGTACCGAAATCATTTGCAGGGCTTTATATATTATATAGTGGGATGTATTATTTATCAATCGAATTTACTATATCTTCCAGGGATATTATTTGATATCCCCTTTCTTTAATATTCGTTATTATGGCAGGTAGTGCCTCCAGTGTCTGATCGGTTGGATGCATAAGAATTATACCTCCGCCATGCAGTTTTTTTTCTACCCTTGAGATTATCCTGTCAGCCCCCTCCCTTTTCCAGTCAATTGTATCAATGCTCCACATTATGATTTCACACCCCAGGTCACCGGCTGCCTTAACGGTATCGTTATTGTAAGCACCGGAGGGCGGAGCAAAGTATTTTGGCGTTATTCCCGTTATCTCCTTAAGTATCTGCTGTGTCCTGGCAATCTCTGCCTTGTTCTGCCGGTAATCAAGTTTTGAATGATCCCTGTGCGAATAACCGTGATTCCCTAATGTATGCCCGTATTCCGCAATCAATCGTGTTAGCTCCGTGTTTTGTTCAGCCCATTTTCCGGTAATAAAAAAAGCTATCTTTACACCGGCAGTCTCAAAAATGTCCAGCATGGCGGGCAAGTATTCGCTGCCCCAGTCAACATTACATGTTATCGCCACACCCTTGGATTCCCTTGAACCTCTGTGTATTGGCTGACTGAAGGCCGGCTGGACTGCAACGTAATACTTGAAAGCATTGAGTATTACAGCGATTAATAGGATTAAAGACAGAAATGTCACAATAATCATGATTGTTCTGTTTTGAATTTTATTTCTTAAAAAATTCATAAATATCCCCCTTCCTGTTTTAATAAAGCATATTCAACAGAAAGGGGAAATATAAAAAAACATAAACCGATGGTTTATGTTTTTTTAACGTCTGCTTTTGTTTCGTGTTCCCTTGTTTTCATTCGGCTTATCTTCCTTTGGAAGGGCGTCCTTACGGGAAAGGTTTATCCTTCCCTGCCTGTCTATCTCAATTACCTTGACCATTACCTCGTCTCCTATACTGAGCACGTCTTCCACCTTCTCCACCCTGTTATGGGCCAACTTGGAAATGTGCACCATACCTTCTTTTCCGGGGGCTATTTCCAAAAACGCTCCAAATCCGGTTATTCTCATAACTTTACCCATATAGAATTCCCCTACTTCTATGTCCTTAGTCAGGGTTTCGACTATCTTAAGCGCTTTTTCGCCGGATTCTTTGTCAGGAGCCGCAATGAACACCCTGCCGTCGTCTTCTATATCTATTTTAACGCCGGTGTCGTTTATTATTTTGTTGATTGTTTTACCTCCGGGGCCTATTATATCACGTATTTTTTCAGGGTCCACAACGGTTCTTATAATTTTCGGTGCGAACCTGGAAAGCTCTTTCCTCGGTTCGGATATGACTTCCATCATTTTTCCCAGTATATGCAGCCTACCCTGCCTGGCCTGCTCCAGAGCATCCTTTAATATATCCCTTCCTATTCCGAAAATCTTTATGTCCATCTGAATAGCCGTGATGCCTTTTTGCGTACCTGCCACCTTAAAGTCCATATCCCCAAGAAAATCTTCCATACCCTGTATGTCGGACAGTATCCTTACCCTTTCTTCTTCCTTTATCAGGCCCATTGCAATCCCTGCCACCGGTGCCTTTATCGGAACTCCTGCATCCATCAGTGCAAGGGTGCTGCCGCAAACGCTCGCCTGTGAAGTGGAGCCGTTGGAGCTCAGTACTTCGGATACCAGTCTTATTGTATACGGGAATTCCTCCTCGTCGGGTATCACAGGCTCAAGGGCCCTTTCTGCCAGTGCGCCGTGCCCAATTTCACGCCTTCCGGGTCCCCTTAAAAACCTGGTTTCTCCGACACTGTAGGGCGGGAAATTGTAATGATGCATGTACCTTTTAAACTCTTCCAGTCCCAGTCCGTCAAGTATCTGCACATCTCCCATGGCTCCAAGGGTTGCAATTGTAAGCACCTGGGTCTGTCCCCTTGTAAAAAGACCCGAGCCATGGGTTCTGGGAAGCAAGCCCACTTCACAGGCTATCGGCCTGATTTCGTCGGTTTTTCTGTCGTCCGGCCGCCTGCCCTCTTCGATTATCAGCCTTCTTACCTCTTCCTTGGTTATGTTGTACAATATTTCCGAAACCCCGGCAGCCGATTCCGGGTACTTCTCTTCAAAGTAAACAAGAGCCTCTTCCTTAACCCTTTCTATATTATCGTTCCTTTCCAGTTTGTCGGCGGTCTGTATCGCATCAATAAGCCTTGATGTGGCAAATTCCCTGACTTCTCTTTCAAGGTCGGCATCCATTTCCACAGCTGTAATTTCCGTCTTTTCCTTCCCTACTTTGCTTGCAATATCCTCAATGAAACCTACTATCTTTTTGATTTCCCCGTGGGCATACATAATTGCTTCAAGCATGGTATCTTCAGATACCTCATTGGCACCGGCCTCCACCATCATAACCGCGTCCTTTGTACCGGATACAATAAGCTGCAGGTCGCTTTTTTCTTTTTGCTCAATATCCGGGTTTATTACAAGTTTCCCTTCCACCATACCCACTTCCACCGACCCCGTTGGCCCGAAAAATGAAATTGGCGAAATTGTAAGGGCTGCGGATGAACCAATCATAGCTGCTATTTCGGGAGAGTTATCCCTGTCCACAGACAGAACTGTTGCAATAACCTGTACATCGTTTCGAAGGCCCTTTGGGAACAATGGTCTTATTGGCCTGTCTATAAGTCGTGAAGTAAGCACGGCCTTTTCGGTGGGCCTTCCTTCTCTTTTTATAAAGCCGCCGGGGATTTTACCCACCGAGTAAAGCTTTTCTTCGTAATCACAGCTTAGGGGAAAGAAGTCTATCCCTTCCCTTGGCTTTTCTGAGGCGGTTGCGGTAACCAGTACAGCGGTATCTCCGTACCTGACCAAAACCGCTCCACCGGCTTGTCCTGCCATTTTTCCCGTTTCTATGATAAGCTCTCTTCCCGCCAGTTCCATATTAAAAGTATCCTGCTTAAATAAATCCTCCATCGTTTTCCTCCTTTAATTCAAACATTTCAAATATAATGGAGCGGTATGACCCGCCCCCATGTTATTTTCTAAGACCCAGTTGACCAATTAGCTTCCTGTATCTTTCTATATCCTTTTCCTTAAGATAGTTTAAAAGCCCCCGTCTTTTACCAACCATTTTCAAAAGTCCTCTTCTGGAATGATGGTCCTTTTTGTTTAGCTTAAGGTGTTCGTTCAACTGATTTATCCTTTCGGTCAGTATTGCAATTTGCACCTCCGGGGAACCGGTGTCGGTTTCGTGGATTTTGTACCCGTTTATAATTTTTTGCTTTTCTTCGTTTTTCAATACTGTTTCACCTCCTCTTCAAGTAACCCCTGGAACCAAGCATAAGGTTGGAGATTCCTTAAACCTAGCTCTAGGTTCATACAACATTATGATTCTATCATACTTTACATGTAATTGTAAATATTGGCCTTGATAGAATGGTTTTTCTATTTACTCTAATAAAAGTAGTTTTCCAAATATTTTATATCTAATTCTATTTGATTCTTTAACTCCCCTATATTTTTAAACTTTTTTTCTTCCCTGATTTTTTTGTAAAATTCCAGGTGTATTAACTGATTGTATAAATTCCGGCTGATTCCGTCAATATAGGTTTCTATTCCAATTCTCCCCTCCGGAAAGGTTGGTTTTGTCCCCACATTGGTAATGCTTTTATACTTTTTATTTTGATATATGGTATTTGTTATATAGACACCCGAAGCCGGATACAAGACCTCCCTGGGCAGCCTTATGTTGGCAGTTGGTATTCCCATTCCGTTACCTCTGCCCATCCCCTTTATTACTCTGCCCGAAACGGAATAATAACTGCCCAGGCAGCGGTTGGCCTTTTCTATATCTCCAGCCTCAAGCAGCTTACGTATATAACTACTGCTTACAACTTCTCCGTCCAAATCCACCGGTTTAATGACATCTACCTTTATATTGTTCTTAACGCCTGTTTTATTAAGAAGATCGACATCCCCCGCTCCGCGATATCCAAATCTGAAATTAAACCCTACAGCCACATAACGTATACTGTAGTTTTCAAAAAGCACTTCTTCCAGGAAATCCTCTGGAGCCATTTTAGATATGCGTATGTTAAAGGGAGCCATTATTACTTTGTCCACGCCCAACTGCTTAATCAGTCTGTACCTGGTTTCGGGCGGGTATATAAGTGGTACCGGGTTGTCGGGGTTAATAACACTTAATGGATGCCGCCTAAACGTATAAACCATTGTATTTAGACCCATTAACCTGCTTTGTTCGACAAGCCTTTTAATCAGCTGCCTGTGTCCTATATGAACACCGTCAAAGTATCCAAGGGCTACTGCCCAGTCGTTTGCAGTCATATCCAATCCCCTTCGCTACTGATTGTCAGGAATATTGTTTTACTTCAACGCCATCGGCCAGAAGTCTATTTGCCCTGAAATATGATGGCTGTGTATCACTATGATAACTGTATATTCCCAAAAATGTACTGCGGTAATACAGCCTTAACTGCTGAAGGTGGTTAAACTCTTTATTATTGGTTAATAAATTATGATCATACAGATTATTGCCGTTTAGTGCCAGCTTAACATATTTATCCCTGATAAATACCTTGGGCATGTGCTTCAGCGGATAGTCAATGGGTAGCAGGTATTTTGCCCAGTTCCCGTCCTTCGCGGCTTCTTCCAGTTCTTTAAGGGTTACGGCACTGTCCAGGGAAAAGTCACCAACCGACAGCCTGGTCAAACTGCTCATTATTGCTCCGCAGCCCAGTTTTTCCCCTATATCATTACACAGGGTTCTTATGTAAGTGCCCTTTGAACATTCCACTTCTATGACTGCCCTGTCGGGAGGCAAATAATCCGCAAGGTCCAGCCTGTAAACTTCAATTTTTCTTGATTTCCGTTCAACCTCAAGCCCTTCTCGCGCCAGTTCGTAAAGTTTTTTACCGCCCTGTCTCACCGCGGAATACATGGGCGGCAGCTGCATAATCGGTCCCCTGAACTGCCGCAGCATCTCTTCAAGCCTTTTTCTGTCCATCTCTGCCTTTTTTGTCCTTAGTATTCTGCCGTATCTGTCCTGTGTATCGGTTGTTATTCCAAAGGTAATCTCTGCTCTGTATGTTTTATTTGAATCCACCAAAAAAACAGCCAGCTTTGTGGCTCTGCCGACACACAGCGGCAGAACGCCGGATGCGCCCGGGTCAAGGGTACCGGTATGCCCTACCTTTTTTTGCCCGGTCAGTTTTCTTGCTTTGTCCACCATCTTGAACGAAGTGGGTCCTATTGGTTTATCAAGATTAATAAATCCATCCATATCCCTTTACCTGTAGCCTTTTTCAATTTCAGCAAGCAGCATTTCACAAGCCTTATCAATGGAGGAGTGTATTGTGCAGCCCGAGGCTTTTATATGCCCTCCGCCGTTAAACACAGCTGCAATAACAGAAGTATCCACATATTCATTGGACCTGAGCCCAACCCTTATTTCTTCATCCTCTGTCTCCTTCAAAAGCACAGCTACTTCCACACCTTCAATATCCCTTGCAAATTCTATTATCCCTTCAATATCCTGCCGGTCGCACCCGGACTCCTCCAAATCCATTTTTTTAAGGCTCATCACGGCGGTCTTGCCCCCGTGAAAAATCCTTATGCTGTCTATCGCCTTTCCCAGCAGCTTTGTCTGCCCAAGGGTCCGCATGTTGAATATACGGCTGCATATCCAGCCGGTTTTTACTCCTATGCTGGTTAGTTCACCCGCAATACCATGGGTCACGGATGTGGTATTATCATATCTGAAGCACCCGGTATCCGATGCAATTGCCGTAAAAATACATGTGGCAATTTCCATGTCTATTCTTACTCCCATCAGCTTTATTATCTGGTATATCAGTTCAGCGGTTGCGGCTGCGTTTGTATCCACAAGGTTTAAGTTGCCGAACATGGTATTGCTGATATGGTGGTCAATATTAATAACAGTTGAAGCCTTTTCGCTTATGCTAATGAAATCTCCCAGTCTTTCCCGGTCACCGCAGTCCAGAACAACCAGGGTGTCTGGCTGTATAAAATCAATATCAATATCATCAAACAGAGATTGCCCCGGCAAAAAATCATACTTTTGCGGGATCTGGTCATTTTTTACGATGGTAACTTTTTTACCCATTCCAATAAGTGACAGGCCCAGGGCCGCCGAAGAACCCAGAGCATCACCATCCGGTGTAATATGGGTAATTATAGTTATTTCGCGGGTCTCCTGCAGGTGTTTCACGATATCAGTCAGCATCATCTTTTTTTCTTTTCTCCTCGTCGCCTATGACTTTTTTTAGCAGTTGACTTATGTGGGAGCCGTGCTGAATTGAATCGTCCATATGGAATACAATATCGGGAGTAATCCTCTGTCTTAGGTTTTTGCCCAGTTCTCTTTTGATATAACCTTTGGCCTTGTTAAGCCCTTCCAAGGTTTCTCTTCTTTTTTCACCGTCCCCCAGCATACTGACAAACACCTTCGCATGGCTTAGGTCGCTGCTTACCTGTACCTGGGTTATGCTTACCAGGGATGTAATCCTGGGGTCCTTAATCTCGCTCCTTATGATTTCACTTATCTCACGTTTTATTTCTTCAGAAAGCCTCTGGACTCTCCTTTTCATAAAATCACCTTTCCTATCGGGGGATCTCCTGGCTCACGAAACACTCCAGTATATCCCCTTCCTTTATATCATTGAAGTTTTCTATGCTTACACCGCATTCAAAACCCTGCAGAACCTCCCTCGCGTCGTCCTTAAACCTTTTTAGCGACTCAATCCTGCCTTCGAATATAACAATACCTTCCCTTACTATCCTAATTCCCCCGTTTCGCCGTATCTTACCCTCCTGTACATAGCACCCTGCTATGGTTCCTATCGAAGATGCCTTGAATATTGCCCTTACCTCCGCCCTGCCTGTTACCACTTCTTTATATTTGGGCTCCAGCATTCCTTTTATTGCTGCTTCCAGGTCATTTATGGCATCGTAGATTATTCTGTAGGTTCTTATATCCACATCCTCGTGGTGGGCCATCTGTACTGCTTTGCTGTCCGGTCTTACGTTAAACCCGATTATTATTGCATTGGAAGCGGCCGCAAGCATTACATCTGTCTCGGTTATTGCTCCAACTCCGCTGTGTATCGTTTTAATACGCACTTCGTCATTGCTCAGTTTTTCAATGGATTGTTTTACGGCACCTATAGAACCATACACATCCGCCTTGATAATTACGTTCAGTTCCTTTACTTTTCCTTCTTTAATCTGGTTAAACAAATCTTCCAGTGATATTCTCTGTGTTGGTTTTAACTGGGCAGTTCGTATTCTCTGTTTTCTGTCTTCAGCTATATGTCTTGCTGTTTTATCGTCGGAAGTAACGGCAAGTTTATCGCCGGAATTTGGTACT
Source organism: uncultured Clostridium sp. (assembly GCA_964529035.1). Lineage (GTDB taxonomy): Bacteria > Bacillota > Clostridia > Ch29 > Ch29 > CAZGUG01. Next base: position 79,522 of record CAZGUG010000001.1, on the reverse strand, counting down.
TCAGAAAGTCCTATCACCTCAACCGGAGTGGAAGGCCCCGCCTTGGCTATTCTTTTTCCTTTATCGTTGGTCATGGCACGGACCTTCCCGTAGGCGGCACCGGTAACTATTGAATCGCCAACCCTAAGCGTTCCCTTTTGTACCAATACCGTTGCTACAGGACCCCTTCCCTTATCCAGCTTTGCTTCTATAACGGTACCTACAGCCTTTCTGTCGGGATTTGCCTTTAATTCAGCCATATCGGCAACAAGAAGCACCATTTCCAGAAGGTCATCTATACCTTCACCGGTGTGGGCTGATACAGATACGCCTATGGTATCCCCTCCCCATTCTTCCAGCAACAGGCCCTGGTCCGTCAGCTCCTGTTTTACCCGTTCGGGATTTGCATTCGGTTTGTCTATTTTGTTTATGGCTACTATCAAAGGAACATTGGCCGCCTTTGCATGGTTTATTGCTTCAATGGTTTGCGGCATTACTCCGTCGTCTGCCGCCACCACCAAAATAGCAATATCGGTAACCTGTGCTCCCCGGGCCCTCATGGCGGTAAAGGCTTCGTGACCGGGTGTATCCAAAAATACAATTGTTTTATCTTCAATATCCACTTTGTAAGCACCGATATGCTGGGTTATACCCCCGGCTTCTTTTTCGGTTACCCTTGTCTTCCGTATCTTGTCAAGCAGCGATGTCTTCCCATGGTCAACATGCCCCATCACCGTAACAACTGGTGACCGCGGCATAAGGCTGTCCTTGTCATCTTCTTCATCCGAAAGATAATCAAAACCGACATCCGGTTTTTTCACAAAAACTTCAAATCCGAGTTTCTGTCCCAGAAGTACGGCGATATCACCCTCAATACTCTGGTTTAATCCTGCCATAACCCCCATTGGTATCAGCTTCTTTATAAGCTCGGTTGCCGGGGTACCCATTTTATCCGCCAGTTCCTTGACTGTAATTCTATCTTCTATTTCAATCGTCTTTTTATCGGTTCGACCGGCGTTCCTTTTAGTCCTGTCCTTTCTTTTTTTGTCGATTTCGGTTTCCCTGGTCTTTTTTTTATCTTTTACTTTTTCTATTTTCTTTTCCACGTCTTCCTTGGTTTTGTGTCTCTTTATTTTTACCTTGGTTTCCTTTTCTTCGTCTTCACCCGTTTCTACGGCCTTCATGCCGTCTTTTTTCTTATCGCTTTCGACAAGTATCTCTTTAACAGCCTTTCCTTCCTTTTCGTTGATTGTGCTCATATGGTTTTTAACTTCTACTCCCAAATCCCTTAGTATATCCACTAATTTTTTGCTGGATATTTTCAATTCCTTGGCCAGTTCGTATACTCTAATCCTGGACACGCCTATCACCCCCTGGTTAATTTGCTTTCATACTCCCATAAGCTTTATAATTTCCTTAGAAAACCCTTCGTCAAGGACCGCCAGTACCGTTCTTTCGGTTTTTCCCACCGACTCCCCCAATAATTCACGGTTACCATAAAATACTACCTGTATACCTCTGTGGGAACATTTGTCCATAAACTTCTTTTTGGTATTATCCGAACAATCTATGGACAGAATTACAAGTTTTGCTCTGCCCTCATATACAGCTTTTTTACACAATTCGCTGCCGGCTGTCAGGTTCCCGCCCTTATACGCGAGCCCCAACATGGATTTAAGCCTTTTCTCATTCTCCATTTCCGGACAACTCCTCCGCAAGCTGCTCGAATATATCATCTTTAATTTTAACTTCAAGGGATTTTTCCAGCCTTTTATTCTTCCTTGCCTTTTCAAGGCACGTATTATCGGCACAGATATAGGCTCCTCTTCCGGACTTTTTACCAGTTCTGTCTATAAACACGTTTCCTTCCTTATCCCTGACAATCCTTATAAGTTCCCTTTTGGGCTTCATTTGCCGGCATCCCAGGCAAAGCCGGGTCGGTATTTTTTTCTTCCTCATCATTTACCCACCTCTACTTTCTGTCTGCAGCAGCTTCTGTATCAATTTCACCCTGAAGGGTCTCCTCCGTTGTGTCTTCGGTGATATCTTCCACCACTTCTTCTTCAATATCTTCAACCTGGCTTTCGCTCTTTATATCTATTTTCCACCCCGAAATTTTGGCGGCCAGCCTGGCATTCTGTCCTTCCTTGCCTATGGCCAGCGAAAGCTGGTAGTCTTTAACTATTACCTGGGCCGCTTTTTCTTCATCAAAGGTTTTTACCTTTACAACCTTTGCCGGGCTTAGTGAATTTGCTATAAACTCTTCAATACTGGTGCTCCATTTTATTATATCAATTTTTTCTCCCTTGAGTTCATTAACCACCGACTGCACCCTTACACCCTTTGGCCCGACACAGGCGCCTACAGGGTCTATATTGTCCTCCACAGAGTGGACTGCAATTTTTGTCCTTGCGCCCGCTTCCCTGGCAATCCCTTTAACCTGGACCAGTCCGCTGTGAATTTCCGGCACTTCCAGCTCAAACAGTCTCTTAACAAGACCGGGATGTGTCCTTGAAACTATTATCTGAGGCCCCTTTGTTGTTTTTTTGACTTCCACAATATATACCCTTATCCTGGCTCCCGGTTTATACTCTTCGGTCGGTATCTGCTCGGTGGGCGGCAGTACCGCCTCCACCCTTCCCAAGTCTATCATTACATTGTTCTTTTCCCTTCTTTGAATCATACCGTTTACCAGTTCGTTTTCCCTATTGACAAACTCATCGTAAATGATACCTCTTTCGGCTTCCCGGATCCTCTGCACCACTACCTGCTTCGCGGTCTGGGCGGCTATACGTCCGAAGTTCTTGGGTGTAACCTCGTTTTCAACCACGTCTCCCACCTGGTACTCCGGTGAGATTTCCCTGGCATCTGCTAGGCTGATTTCGGTGTGTCTGCATTCGGGTACTTCCACAACGGTTTTCCTTGATACCACCCTGACGTCTCCTGTATTCTCATCAACACTTACATCAACGTTCTGTGACGAACCAAAGTTTTTTTTGTATGCAGAAACAAGGGCTGCGTTTATCGCATCTATTAGGACAGCCTTGCTTATACCCTTTTCCTTTTCTATCTGTTCCAAAGCCTGCATGAATTCCTGATTCATTCCTCTCAAAACCTCCCTTTAAAACTTAAAAGCCAAACGCGCAGATGCGATGCTGTCCTTCGGAACGGAAATCTTACCTTCCGGGAGCTGTACCGTTACAAAACCATCCGCAAGCCCGACCAGTTTGCCCGAAAATTCTTTTTCCCCTTTAATTGGAGAATAGAGCTTTATATCTATCATGCGTCCCCTGAAATATTCATAATCCCTCTGGGTTTTTAACGGCCTGTTAATTCCGGGTGACGACACTTCAAGAATATAACTGTGGTCTATCGGGTCCATCCTGTCAAGCTCATCACTCAGCTCTTCGCTTACCCTTTGGCAGTCATCCACGGTTATTCCGCCCTGTTTGTCTATGTATACCCTCAGGTACCAGTTTGGTCCTTCTTTTGTATATTCTACTTCCACCAAGTCAAAACCCTTTTTCCCAAGTATCGGACCTGCCAATTCTTTTGTTATATCATCAATTTTGCGTTTTGCCAAGTTTACTCCTCCCGTTATTCTCTCAATAACCGGCATTTTTATAATTCCATACCTACCGTAATATTATTCTATTGGCTCTTTATAACAGTAAAGAGTGGGTTTTGACCCACTCCTGCTTCACAGGCATAAACTTTCCAGAAACAGTATATCACATGGTTTATTTCATTACAAGACTAAAATAGTGAAATCTGGTTGGATGCCGGCAGAGATTCCAAACAGCGGTGCTCCTTAAGGATATCCACTACAGCACGGCTTATACGGGTCCTTTCCTGCAAATCCTCCACTGAAATGAAGGGCCTTTCGTTTCTCGCTTCAACTATGTTCTCCGCTGCACTCTCGCCAAGGCCCTGAAGTGAATTCAGCGGCGGCAGCAGTTTTTTGCCTGCTATGATGAATTCATTTCTATCGGACTTATACAAATCAACCGGCAGGAAACCGAAACCCCTGCAGTACATCTCCCGGGCGATTTCCAAAATTGTCATAAGGGACCTTTCTCTTTGCGTCAAATTATTCTTTCTGTCTTCCAGATCCTTAATGGTTTTTATCACCTGGTCCTTTCCCGATACAACAAGCTGTGCGTCAAACTCATCGGCCCGAACGGTAAAATACGCCGCATAAAAGGCCAGTGGGTAATGTACCTTGTAGTATGCTATGCGAAATGCCATTGTTACATAGGCAACGGCATGGGCCTTCGGAAACATGTACTTTATTTTCCGGCAGGATTGAATAAACCAGTCGGGGGTACTTACCGCCTTCATATCCACTATGTCTTCTTGGTCCAGCCCCTTCCCTTTCCTTACCCGCTCCATTATACCAAATGCTTTCTTTGGTTCCATTCCCCTTTGTACCAGGTATATATAAATATCGTCCCTTGTTGAGATAACCTCCTTCAGGGTGGCTGTACCGTTGGAAATAAGTTCCTGTGCATTATTGAGCCATACATCTGTTCCGTGGGAAAGACCGCTGATTCTTACAAGCTCCGCCATGGTAGTAGGTTTTGTGTCCTGCAGCATCTGCCTGACAAACTTTGTCCCGAATTCCGGTATACCGAGGCTTCCCACCGGGCACCCTATATCCTCGCTTATTATTCCAAGGGACCGGGTTGTGCTGAAAAGTTGTATGGTATCCCTGTCATCCAGCGGCACATCCCGCGGATCCACACCGGTCAGCTTATGAAGCATTCTAAGCATGGTTGGATCGTCGTGTCCAAGTATATCGAGCTTTAACAGCCTTCCGCTCAGGGCGTGATAATCAAAATGCGTGGTTGTAACATCCGAAGCAGAATCATCGGCTGGTCTTTGCACCGGTGTGAACTGGTGTATATCCATGCCCTTCGGAACTATCATAACACCGCCGGGATGCTGTCCCGTGGTTCTTTTTATACCGGCACAGCCGCTGACCAGGCGGTTTATTTCCGCATTGTGCACGGTAATATTTTTTTCTTCAAGGTAGCTTTTAACAAACCCGTATGCGGTTTTATCCGCCAGTGTGGATATGGTGCCGGCCCTGTAAACCTGTTCTTTGCCGAACAGCTCTTCCGTATGCCTGTGGGCTTTGGCCTGGTATTCCCCGGAAAAGTTCAAATCGATATCCGGCTCCTTGTCCCCTTCAAAACCCATGAATACTTCAAAGGGTATGTCAAATCCCTGTTTTATAAGTTTGGCACCGCAGGCCGGACAAGTTTTGTCATCAAGGTCGGCTCCCGCACCGACGCTGCCGTCGGTAACGAAGTGGCTGTATTTGCATTTGCCGCATAGGTAATGGGGCGGCAGAGGGTTAACTTCGGTTATACCGCTAACGGTTGCCACCAGCGATGAGCCCACCGATCCCCTCGATCCTACCAGGTATCCGTCTTCCAGTGATTTGGAAACTAATCTTTGTGCAATTATAAACATTACCGCATATCCGTTATCTGTAATGGCCCTAAGCTCCCTTTCCAGCCTCTCTTTTACCAAATCGGGCAGCGGGTCTCCGTACCTTTTCTTGGCTTCCATCCATGTTATATCCCTTAGCTTTTGTTCGGCTCCGGGAAGGGTCGGCGGATAGGTCTCCAGGGGCACAGGTGTCAAATCATTTATCCTTTCACTTATTTGGTTTGTGTTTGTTACAACCACTTCCACTGCCGCGTCTTTTCCAAGATACCCGAACTCATCAAGCATTTCCTCAGTGGTTTTAAAATAAAGTGGAGCCTGCCTGTCGGCATCTGCAAATCTCTTACCCGCCATTATTATTCTTCTGAAAACTTCGTCTTCGGGATTTAGAAAATGCACGTCTCCGGTCGCAACCACCGGTATCCCCAGATTTTCGCCTATCTCGTATATTTTTTTGTTTATTTCTTTTATCTTTTCACTGCTTTCCAGTATGCCATTTTCAACTAGAAATTCATTGTTACCCAGCGGCTGTATTTCGAGGAAGTCATAGAATTTTGCGATCCGTTCCAGTTCTTTGTCGTTTTTCCCTTCAATAATTCCCCTGAAGAGTTCACCGGCTTCACAGGCACTGCCCAGTATCAAGCCTTTTTTATATTTCATCAAAAGGCTTTTGGGTATTCTCGGAGTCTTGTAGAAATACTCAAGGTGTGACCTGGTTACGATTTTATACAGATTATTCAGACCCTGCTGATTTTGTGCCAGAACAATTATATGATAGGCTTTCATCCTGCTCAGGGTTTCCTTCGCTATCTGCTCCTTACCCTTTTCTTTCAAACCGTTTTCAACAGCCTTGTCCATTCTGTCCAGGCATTCCAGTAATATCTGTGCTGCAGCCCTGGCATCGTCATCCGCCCTGTGGGCCCTGTCCATTCTTATGCCGAGATGCTTGGCTACTGCTCCAAGCTTATGGGTTTTTAAAAATGGAAACAACTTTCTTGAAAGGCTCAGTGTATCCAGCACCCTGTTCTGGGGCTTCAACCCCATACCGGCTGATTTTTCATATATAAATCCCATATCAAAGGATGCATTGTGGGCCGCCAGGATTGAATCCTTTGCAAAATCCAGAAACTCCGGCATTACCTGTCGAATGGTGGGGCTGTCCTTTACCATTTCGTCATTTATACCGGTAAGTTCAGTGATTTCTGCCGGTATGGGTATGCATGGGTTAATCAGGGTATGGAATTTATCCACAATTCTTTTGTTTCTAATCTTAACGGCGCCTATTTCGGTTATTTGATCCTTTGCCGGATCAAGACCGGTGGTTTCTATATCGAAAACTACAAATTCATCATCTTTTTCCCAGTCAAAGTCTCGGGTGGTAATACCTGAAAGGTCGTCTATCATATACCCTTCAAGCCCGTATATCACCTTCACTCCTGTTTTCTTCGAAGCTTCATAGGCCTCCGGAAATGCCTGAACCACACCATGGTCGGTTATCGCAACCGCTTTGTGTCCCCACTCTGCAGCCCTTTCAACCAGTGCCTCCACCGGTACAACCCCGTCCAGAACGCTGAAACGGGTGTGGGCATGCAGCTCTACCCTTTTTTGTTCACTGTCATCTGTTCTGCAGTTGCCCGGCAGTTTTATCAAGTCCCTGCCCACTATGGTTATTTCCTTTGAGTATTTGTTATACTGGGCTTCTCCCTTTATCCTTATTCTGTCGCCTGCCTTTAATTCATTTGTTATGCTGCTTCTTCCTCCCTTTGCTATAAAAAAGCGGCATTCGATTGTATCCTGGTAATCGGTTACAAATACAGACAATAACAGTGAAAACCGTTCCGACTTGATTTCTTTCCTTTCAATCCTGCATATTTCCCCTTCAACGATTGCCGTTCCGGCATCCTGTACTATCTCTTTAATCGGCTTTGGTTTGCCCTTGAAGGAGCGTCCAATCAGCATCTTTGTTTTATCCTTAGACTTTTCCCTTTTGCGGTTTACTATTTTTCTTATTTCGGTAAGCTCTTCCAGGTCTTTTTGCTCCCTGTGCTGCCTGTCTTCGGCCTGACTTTGTGCCTCCTCACTCAATTCAAGCAGAATATTCATAGTGTCCATCCCAAGTGCTCCCAAAACCCTTTTGGTAAGTTTCACAAAATCTTTTTCTTCAAGGGTATCTACCGCCATTTCATTATTGAATATGATATGTATGTTGTTTCCTTCAAGTTTATAGCCGCAGTTTCTAATCCACTGCCTGTTGGCAGGAAAACTTTCCTCCCACAGTTCGCAAAAAAAAGACCAGTAGGTTTTAAAAAACATATCCAAGCTTTCTTTTCCCGTCCGGCGGATCATTTTTATACTTTTTATTCTGTTCTTTTTAAATTTTTTTTTAATTCCTTTGATTTTTTCATCAGGACTCTTAATGCTGCTGTCCTCCTTAAGAACAACTATTACTATTTTGTTTTCCTCGTTTACCAGTACCCTTTCTATTTGCCCGGACAATTCCTGCATTTTTTGTCTTACCCCCCGCTAGCTAGCCTCAATTATTTTTTTATTGCCTTCCACTTCATCCAATATATGAATTGCTTCTTCCAGGCCCATTGAATCCGGAAGTTTTATCAGCAGTTCTATTTCAACCAAACAGTTATCCATTTCTTCCATCTGAATGTTTCTGATGGATATGCCCCTTGCACCCAAAGCGCTGCCTATTCTGCCCAATTGGCCGGGTATGTTGTCGGCATGTAAGGTTACCGAATAATTGTTCTTTTCTTTGTTAATCCTGTTTTCCAGCCTGTTTACGACTGTCAGGGTAATCACTATCACCACTGTAATTACCACCGCTCCGAAATAAAATCCCGCTCCGACCGCTAATCCTATACATGCTGCCACCCAAAGCGCCGCAGCGGTGGTGAGCCCGCGGATTGTGGGCCCTTCTTTCAAAATTGTTCCGGCTCCAAGAAAACCAATTCCGCTTATTACCTGGGCTCCCAGCCTGGCAGGGTCAAGATCGGTTTGTCCTTTAAATATTTCAAATATGTGAAAGGAAACAAGCATTACCAAAGTAGAACCCATGCAGACCAGTATATGTGTTCTGAGGCCCGCAGGCCGGTTTCCGTACTCTCTTTCAATACCGATAGCTCCGCTCAATAGAAAGGCTAAAAGGATTCTTATCAGTACATCCTGACTTGTAAGCATAGTCACACCCCCCATTAATCCTTAAGTGCTTTTACTATGTCCCAATACATCTTAAGCCTTTCGGCAAACCCGCGGATAAGCCCCATCTTTTCTTCCTTCATTACGTGGGATACATGCTCCAGTATTACTTCTTTGATTCTAACCCTGTTTTTCTTTACGTATCTGTTTATTGCAACCTCCGCTCCGTATCTCGATATCTCCAGACCGCTGATATCGTTTAGTATATTTCTTTTTATAGCCCTTTGACCGGACAGAAACGGTGCTACCCTCTGCGCAAGGTCTGTGGTTAACCTGCCGTTTGAAAAAATTCCCACAGACATGTCATACTTATCCGATATAACCGGCCTTAACAGTGCGTCAATATCCTTCGGTTCCAGACCGCAGAGGTCCGCATCCACGAACAGTATTACATCCGACGTGCAGTTTTTAAGGCCCTTACACAGGGCTCCGCCCTTTCCTATATTTTTATCGTTTCTAATAACCTCAACGTCCATCTCTTCCGCAACTTCTGCTGTTCTGTCCCCGGATCCGTCGTCCACCACTATTATTCTATCTACCAAGCCGGACTTTTTCACTGCATCAAGAACATTGGCTATTCTTTCCTCTTCGTTTAATGCCGGTATTATTGCCGTAACTTCCATTATTCTTCCTCCCTGGTATTTCGTCTGCTTCTATATATAAATATTACCATATTTTTGGCACTTACAACACTCGATATGGACAATATATAAAAAAAGGGCGGAAACTTTCCACCCCTAGTAAGCCTTCGCAAAATACGCCAGTTCTTCGGCCTTTTTCCCGCAAACAACGCACCGGCCGCCGGATTGTTCCTGTTTAAAGGGTATACACCGTATGGTGGCACCGGTTTTTTCCTTGACAAATGCTTCGCACTCGTCGTTGCCGCACCAGTGCGCCCTGACAAAACCCGTTTTTTTCTCGATAATCGAAACCAGCTGTTCTATGCTCCCTGCGTTATGAGTATTGTTTTCCCTGAACTCAAGGGCTTTTCGGTATATACCGATGTGAATGTCCACAAGCAGTGCGCCTACCCTTTCCTGAAGCTTCGATATTTTTATGGCTGTCTTTTCGCCGGTATCCCGCCTTACCGCAATAACCTCACCCTTCTGTATGTCTCTGGGGCCTATCTCCAGTCTCACCGGAACACCTTTCAGTTCCCATTCGTTAAACTTCCACCCCGGGCTGTAGGTATCGCGATCGTCCAGGTAAATCCTGTATTCCGAAGACAGATTTTCAGATATTTCCCTTGCCTTTTCCAGAACCCCTTCCCTGTGTTGTGCTACAGGTACTATTACCGCCTGGTAGGGTGCTATGGCGGGCGGCAGTACAAGTCCCCTGTTATCGCCGTGTACCATTATTACTCCGCCTATCATACGTGTTGAGGTTCCCCAGGATGTTGTCCATACGTATTTCAGTTCCCCGTCCCTGTCAAGGTACTGTATGTCAAACACCTTGGCAAAATGCTGCCCCAGATTGTGGGAAGTGCCCGCCTGCAGCGCTTTTCCGTCAAGCATCAGTGCTTCCATGGTATATGTTCTAAGGGCCCCGGCAAACTTCTCCCTCTCGGATTTTTTCCCTAAAACCATCGGGATTGCCATCACGTTCTCCGCGAAGTCCCTGTACACATCAAGTATCCTCAGGGTCTCTTCCTCCGCATCCTTTTCGGTGGCATGGGCGGTATGCCCCTCCTGCCACAGGAATTCCGAGGTTCTTAGGAAGGGCCTTGTACTTTTTTCCCATCTCACAACGTTACCCCATTGATTATATAAAACCGGTAAATCCCTGTAGGATTTTATCCATTTGGCATACATACTGCAGATAAGGGTTTCGGAAGTCGGTCTCACCGCCAGCCTTTCTGAAAGCTGCTCGTCACCGCCTGCGGTAACCCAGGCCACTTCCGGCGCAAAACCTTCCACATGCTCTATTTCCTTTTGAAGCAGGCTTTCGGGTATAAAAAGCGGAAAATAGGCATTGGTGTGCCCGGTAGCCTTGAACCTCTTATCCAACTCACGCTGCATATTTTCCCAAATTGCATATCCGTAGGGCTTTATCACCATACATCCCCTGACCGGTGAATAATCAACCAAATCGGCCTTTCGTATCACGTCTGTATACCACTGGGAAAAGTCTTCCTCCTGTTTTGTGATATGGGTTACAAAATCGTCATTCTTTTTAGCCATTTAACCACTCCTTCCAAATAAATAAATCCCCCTCCCAAAGGGACGAAGGATTCGCGGTACCACCCTTTTTGGCCAAAGGCCCTCTTAAAAGATGATAACGGTTTCACACCGCTGTTTTGTATTCCGGGGGCGGGTTCAAAGCTTTTTGGCCGGGGGTTTCCACCGTATCCCCCTCTCTTTTGACCTGATTACTTCTACTATTCCCCGCAACAGCATTAATATTTTAAGTTTACTATATATTATATAAACAACTGGTTTATGTCAATATTTATCTATTTCTTCAAGCAATGCATCCAGCAATTTTTGTTCCTCAACCCTCTTTATTATCTTCCCGTTTTTAAATATTATGCCTTTTCCCTTTCCACCGGCAATTCCGATATCCGCTTCCCTGGCTTCGCCGGGACCGTTGACCGCACATCCCATTATTGCTATCTTGATAGGCTTGTGGATTTCCCTGGCGGCATCCTTCACCCTTTTGGCCAGTTCTATTATGTCTACTTCGCATCTGCCGCAGGTGGGACAGGATACTATCTCCACACCCTTTTTGCAAAGCCCCAGGCACCTCAGTATTTCCTTTCCAACCTCTACCTCCCTCAAAGGATGATCGGTCAGTGAAACCCTTATTGTGTCGCCTACACCCTCAGCCAGAAGGCTTCCTATTCCCACAGCGGACTTGACTGTACCCGATACAAAGGTTCCGGCTTCGGTAACCCCGAGGTGTAACGGGTATTCGGTTTTGTCCGCAATGGTTCTGTACGCCCTTATTGTGGTTTTTACGTCGGAGGATTTAAGCGATATCTTGATATCGTAAAACCCCAGCCTTTCGAGGGTTATTACGTTTCTTAAAGCGCTTTCCACCATGGCGTCGGCCGAAGGGGTTTTATATCTTTCAAGTATGTCCCTTTCCAGTGAACCGGCATTTACCCCAATCCTTATTGGGATACCCTTTCTTTTTGCCGCCTTTACCACCTGTTCAAGCCGGTCCAAAGAGCCAATGTTCCCCGGATTAATGCGCAGCGAATCGGCTCCCATTTCGACAACCAGTAGGGCAAGACGATAATCGAAATGTATGTCGGCAACGACTGGAACAGAGACCTCCTTTTTTATCTCTGGCAGGCTGCGGGCCGCGTATTCGTCCGGCACCGCTACCCTTACTATATCGCATCCCCCCCTCTCAAGCTCCAGTATCTGTTTCACCGTTGCTTTTGTTTCAGAGGTCTTTGTATTGGTCATAGACTGGACGGTTATGGGATTACCGCCTCCCACAGGCACTTTTCCTATGTATACTGTTTTTGTATGCTGGGCCAAAGCGGTTTCCCTCCTTACGCTAAAAAAGGTTTATTTTGCTTATATCGTTCCATGTGATCACTATTATAAGCAGTATAAGAAATACAAAACCAATAAAGTGTATAAGCCCTTCTTTTTCTATGTCAATGGGCTTGCCCCTTAGTCCCTCAATAAGTAAAAATACTATTCTTCCTCCGTCCAGGGCGGGTATGGGCAAGAGGTTTATTACCCCCAGATTAAGGCTCAGAAAGGCCGCAAGGAACATCAGATTAAGTATTCCCGTTTTGGCGGCTTCATTTACAAGTTGAACAATTCCCACCGCTCCGACCACCTCTCCGGGAGATGCACTGCCGGTTACAAGGTCTGACAGATAGGTGACCATCAGCCAGATAACCGAAAAACTCCTTGTGACACCGGTACGCACAGAAGCAATTATGCTTTTTTCAAACCGGGGTGTTATTCCTATAACCCGCTGTCCGGTTTGATCATCTGTTATCGGAGCAACTGAAAAAGACAGCATCTCTCGGTCACGGCTTACCGATACTTTCATCCGCTCTCCTTCAAAGGTGGAAATAACAGACTGAAGTCTGTCCCAACTGTTCACCCTTATATCATCTATCCCGACCACCCTGTCACCGGGCCTTATACCGGCAGCCTGCGCCGGGTAATCTTTCATTACACTGTCAACAACCGTCGTAGGAGTACCCAGCGCAAAAAAGATAATGCTGAACAAAACTATGGCAAGCAGAATGTTCATTACCGGCCCCGCCATAAGAATACCCAGTCTTTTACCCACCGATTTATTGTGAAAGGAACCCTCCCCTTCCGCATACCCGTCCTCTCCCAGCATTTTCACATAACCGCCTATCGGAAAGGCCCTCAGGGAATAACCGGTATCATCACGTCTCCAGGATACAATTTTAGGTCCCATACCGATGGAGAACTCTTCTACCTTAACCCCGGCTTTTTTTGCAGTTATAAAATGACCGAACTCGTGGGAAAACACCATTAGGGAAAATATAACTATAGATGCAACTATAGTGCTTATTGTAGCTATCAAATTGCTCCACCGTCCTTTTCAACAATTCTGACCACCTGCTGTCTGCTCCACCTGTCCCAGTAAATAATATCATCTATACCGGGGTTATTAAATACTGCATGTTTTTCCATCACCCGTTCAACAACCACCGGTATCTTATTAAAGGATATTGTCCCATCAAGAAACAGTTCCACCGCAGCTTCATTGGCTCCGTTAAGAACAGCTGTCATCGTGCCTCCTGCTTCAAGGGCACTGTAGGCAAGTTTCAGGGCCGGAAAATTTCCGGTATCCGGCTCGAAAAACTCCAGATTACCCCCTTCCAGGGGATTATACCGCTGCACGCCGGAAGGTATTCTTTCAGGATAGGTCAGGGCGTACTGAATGGGTATTCTCATATCCGGCTGTCCCAGCTGTGCCAAAACGGCGCCGTCAACAAACTCCACCATCGAATGTATTATGCTCTGGGGGTGTACTACCACGTCTATCCTGTCCGGCATAATACCGAACAGCCACCTTGCCTCAATAACTTCCAGGCCCTTGTTCATGAGGGTGGCCGAATCTATCGATATTTTTCTGCCCATATTCCAGTTTGGATGTTTCAATGCATCCGCCGGAGTTATGTTCTCAAGCTCTTGGGCCTTTCTGCCCCTGAAGGGCCCTCCCGAGGCTGTGAGTATTAGCCTTTCTATCTGCTCTTTCCGGGTGCCGCCAATGCACTGAAAAACAGCCGAATGCTCGCTGTCCACCGGCAGTATTCTCACACCCTTTTTCACTGCCATGCCGGTCACCAACTGTCCCCCCGCCACCAGTGTTTCCTTGTTGGCCAGTGCAATGTGCTTCCCGGCTTCTATCGCCTTGAGCGTGGGTATCAGCCCAGATATTCCAACCATCGCGTTCAGCACCATGTCGCAGCCGCTTTCCGTAATACATCTAATAATGCCCTCTGTACCTTCCAACACCACCGTGTCAACGCTGTTTCCAAGGTTTTTCCTGAGTTCTTCCGCACTGCTGCTGTCCTTTAGTGCCGCCAGCCGTGGTTTGAATTTCATTATCTGCTCAAGCATTTTCCGGTGGTTTTTTCCGGCGGTCAGAGCCGTAATCTCTATTTTTTGTCTGTTCCTTGCCGCCACCTCCAATGTCTGGACGCCAATGGAGCCGGTCGAACCCAAAACCGCTATCCTTTTCACCCGGTTCAACTCCTATGTATAAAATGATACCTTAGTATTACCCTGCAAAATACCTAATATAATAATATACTATCGGTATTACGAATAGTACGCTGTCGAATCTATCCAAAACTCCACCGTGACCCGGCATTATATTTCCATAGTCCTTAACACCTGCATGTCTTTTTATGAGCGAGGCCGTCAGATCCCCCAGTTGGGCAAGTATTCCTCCCGCAAAACCCACCAATACCATGTTTACCACTTTATAATCTATTCCAAACAGCCTCCATGCGACATAACCAAACATAACCGAACCGGAAATGCTTCCTGCAAGCCCGGCTGCCGAACCCTCAATTGATTTTTTCGGACTGATTGCGGGACAGAGCTTATGTTTTCCTATCGTGATTCCAATGAAATATGCAAGGGTATCCCCAAACCAGGCGAGAACAAACACCAGCCATATAAACACCCTGCCGTTATCAAGATGATACAGCATAAGCATCATACTCATAAGCACCGATATGTATATCAAACCAAGCAGCGTAATACCCAAATCGTTAAGTCGGGCTTTTTTCTGCAAAATCATTTGTATAAAGCATGCCATTGTACATGCTACTAGTACAACTGTCAGGTTTCCGGCTGCCCCTTCCGGATAAATACCGGCGGCACAGATCATTACAGCGCTCGACAGCAACCCCGCCGCATTAAAGGCAAAAATATCCACCTTTCTGAATGCATTGTAAAATTCCCACAATGCAACCAATGTCACAGCGATTAATACGAAGGTTATGAATACACCGCCCTTATACAGTACAAACACCAGTAACGGTATCCCGAGGAGTGCGGTTATTATTCTAGTTAGCATTGTTTATTCCCCCATATCTTCTGTCCCTTGCGGAATAGTCATCCAGGGCTCTTTGGAAGAGCTCCGCATTGAAATCCGGCCAGTAGCAGTCGGAAAACCACAGCTCGGAATAGGCAATCTGCCACAACAGAAAATTACTGATCCTAAGCTCTCCGCTGGGCCTTATTACCAGATCCGGATTGGGTATGCCCTCGGTGTAAAGATAGGCCTCAAATAAGTCCTGGTTTATATCCCGTGGATTAACCCTGCCTTTGCATACATCCCCGACTATATTCCTGACTGCCCTCAGTATCTCGTCCCTTCCCCCGTAGTTTATCGCTACACTGAGTACCAGTCCGTCATTTTTAGAAGTCTCAACAACCGCCTTTTTTATTTCTTTTCTTACGCTATTGCTAAGGGCCGAAACATCGCCCAGTACTCTTATCTTTATATTATTGTTACGCAACTGTTCAATCTCACTGTTAATGTATTCCACCAGCAGGTCCATTAAGTTTCTAATTTCCGGCAAAGGCCTTTTCCAGTTCTCTGTAGAAAATGCATATAAGGTAAGGTATTTAAGCCCGATTTCCCGTGAATATTTTATTATTTCCCTTAACGCTGCAACCCCCGCCCTGTGCCCCTGCATCCTGGTCAGTCCGCGTTTTTTTGCCCATCTTCCGTTACCGTCCATTATTACCGCAACATGCTCGGGATAATTTTTTTTATTCATAAACACTACCTCCGCCCGAAAAAACCCCCAATTTGGGGGCGTTAAACATATAATAGACAAAATTATTTTAACCTAAACCTCCATTATTTCCCCTTCTTTTTTTTCTATTTCCTTATCCACTAATTCAATATGTTTATCGGTGATTTTTTGGATATCCTCCTGGGCCCTCTTTTCATCATCCTCGGTTAATTCACCGTTCTTTTTCATTTTTTTAAGCTGATCAATATTATTTCTCCGTTCGTTTCGGATTGCTACCTTTGCTTCCTCTCCGTATTTCTTCACAAGTTTGACCAGTTCTTTTCGCCTTTCCTCGGTAAGCTGCGGTATTACCAGTCTTATAACCCTGCCGTCATTATTAGGATTCAGTCCCAAATCGGATTTCATTATTGCCTTTTCTATATTCTGTAGTGCGTTACTGTCATAGGGCTGTATCAACAAAAGTCTTGGTTCGGGGGCTGAAATGCCCGCTATTTGGTTGAGCGGAGTTTGCGCCCCGTAATATTCCACAGTAATCCTATCCAAAAGTCCCGGGTTCGCCCTGCCCGCTCTAATGGTCGTTAATTCATCATTTAACACCTTTATTGTCTTTTTCATCTTTTCTTCAGCACGGTCATAGATTTCCAAATGCATTTTCATTCCTCCTTTTTTTTTGGAATACACCCCTTCCATCAGTTCAAAGTTAATAAATATATGATGCCGGGTATACGTTGCCTCTGAGCCGAATATCAATCGCTCTTCTGAATACGCCCAATCAGTGTACCGATTTTTTCGCCGATAACAACTCTCTTTATATTATCCGGTTTTTCGAGTCCGAAAACAATAATTGGGATCCTGTTGTCCATACAAAGGGATGTGGCGGTACTGTCCATAACCTTGAGCCCCAGCCTCAAAACGTCAAAATAGCTTAGCTTGACAAATTTTTGTGCTTCCGGATTCTCTTCTGGGTCAGAATCATATACTCCGTCCACCTTTTTTGCAAGAAGAATTACTTCGGCGTCAATTTCTGCCGCCCTGAGTGCAGCAGTGGTATCCGTTGAAAAAAACGGGTTACCGGTTCCGGCGGCAAATATTACTACCCTCTTTTTTTCCAGGTGCCTTACCGCCCTTCTTCTTATGTAGGGTTCCGCAATCTGCCTCATTTCTATTGCGGTTTGCACCCTTGTGGCCACTTCTCTGTTCTCCAGTGCGTCCTGCAGGGCCAGCGCATTAATTACAGTAGCCAGCATGCCCATGTGGTCAGCGGTGGTTCTGTCCATACCCTTACCAGTTCTTCCGCGCCATATGTTTCCGCCGCCCACCACTACCGCAACTTCCACGCCCAATTCAACAACTTCCTTTATCTGCTGAGCTATTTGATTTATTGTTTCAAAGTTTATCCCAAAGCCCTGTGGCCCTGACAGGGCTTCCCCGCTTAATTTCAGTATAATTCTGTTGAATATTGTTTTCTGCATTCTATTACCTCCACATTAGTAGTTTCTACCTGGTGTGCCAATATCCTTTTATTTTTTTAATGGGACACTTTTTGTGTCCCACCAACTTTTTAAAAAGGCCTATTTATTAACCTGCTTCATAACCTCATCAACAAAATTATCCTCTTTTTTTTGTATGCCTTCTCCCATTTCATATCTTACAAACCTTCGGACCGATATATTTTCTCCAATCTTTGCAATGGTTTCCTTGAGAACCTGTCCGACCGAAATTTCCGGGTCACGTATATAGGGCTGCTCTATGAGGCATACTTCCCTGTAATATTTTTCAATCCTTCCTTCAACCATTTTTTCGACAATATGCCGGGGCTTCCCTTCGTTCAGGGCCTGCTGCATGAGTATATTCTTTTCTTTTTCAACTGTTTCCCCGGGAATCTCATCCCTGGATATATACCTGGGACTGGAAGCTGCAACCTGCATGGCCATGTTCTTCACAAAACTTTTAAATTCTTCGGTCTTTGCCACAAAATCCGTTTCACAATTAACTTCAATCAATACACCTATACGTCCCCCCATATGTATATATGAATCGACTATACCCTCGGCTGTAATCCTGCCCGATTTTTTTGCCGCGGCGGCTAATCCCTTCTCCCGAAGCAGGTCCACCGCTTTTTCCATATCTCCGTCCGCCTTTACCAGGGCATTTTTACAATCCAGCATACCGGCTCCTGTTTTTTCCCTTAGTTCCTTAACCATACCAGCTGTTATCATAATAACTACCTCCATATCTTTTTTGATTAAAAAACAAAAGGCAAGGGCAAACCCTCACCTTTTACTGCTGCTCTTCCTCGATAGTTTGTTCGCCCTGCTTTGCTTCAAGTACCGCATTTGCCATTATTGAAGTTATTAGTTTTACCGCTCTTATTGCATCGTCATTACCCGGAATTACATGGTCAATCTCGTCGGGGTCACAATTAGTATCAACAATACCTATAATAGGTATTCCTAATTTTCTTGCTTCAGCCACTGCAATTTTTTCTTTGCGCGGGTCCACTATAAACAGGGCCCCGGGCAGTTGTTTCATTGTCTTTATCCCGCCAAGGAATTTGTTAAGCTTTTCCTGCTCATGTCTGAGCTTGATTACTTCCTTTTTTGGCAGGAGACTGAATGTGCCGTCCTCTTCCATTTTTTCCAGCTGATGCAGTCTGTCTATCCTTTTTCTGATGGTTTTGAAATTTGTCAGCGTTCCTCCCAGCCACCTCTGGTTTATATATGGCATTTCACACCGTTTGCTTTCTTCCTCGATGGATTCCTGGGCCTGCTTTTTTGTGCCCACAAACAATATTTCCTTGTTCTCGGCCACTACATCCTTTATAAACTGATACGAACTTTCGATTTTTTCCACTGTTTTCTGTAGGTCAATGATATAAATCCCGTTTCTTTCAGTGAAAATGTACTTTGCCATTTTGGGGTTCCATCTCCTGGTTTGATGCCCGAAATGGACTCCTGCTTCAAGCAGTTGTTTCATACTTACTACAGACATTAAAAAACGCCTCCTATGGTTTTTTCCTCCACCCTCTTCATTCAAAAGGACAACCCATCGGCACCCGTCCTTTTTTCACAGGGTGTGTGTACTTTTTTGTGCCTTGAGTAGTATACCACAGTTCCTATTTATTAGCAATAATATTTTGCCCATGCTTTTTCAGCTTTCCACAGTCCCTTGTGCAAATTTAATTATCAATTCCACCTCTCCTATTCCTATGCCGGTCTGACTGGCTATTTCGACAGGAGAGCTGCCCAATTTGTGCAGTTCTAAAATTTTATTACGCATGCTCTGCACCTTTGTTTTCTTTCCTGTTTGTTTTTCCTGCCTTGGTTCTTCCTTTTCCTTTTGTTCAACTGCAGATACAGCAAGCAGTTCCTGGTATATATCCAACATTTTGATATACTTTTTTTCCATTTCATCTACTATTATGGACGAAAGCTCATTCAACTCCTCAATAAGGTATTCGGTCTGGGCGTTGGCCCTTTCCAAATCCTGTATCTCGGAGCTTGTTTTTTTCCTGTCCATGATAAACAGTACCAGTGCTATTATTACCAGTACTATCCCAAAAATCAGCAGTAAATAATTCATGGTGTAACACCTCTATATCTTTATATCTATAGTGGAAGTGCCGTCTTTTTTTCTTTGTTTCTGGCCCTTTTTTGTTTTGCCTTTTTTTTGGCGCTGCTCATTGTTTTTGCTCTGGTTTTCCTTTTCATTTATTGCGGTTCTGCCCGGCTTTTGCATCATTTTTACCTGGCGGCTGTCAATATGTTCCTTTTGGTGCAGCTGTTGGGCCTGCTGCTGAAGCTGGATTCGTGTCTTTGAATTCTCATTCTGTCTGTTTCTCATTACTTCGGAAGCTTTCTGCACCACCACCTGGAGGTCTACCGATCTTATAGTCATATGACCACCTCCCGTTATTCCTCAAAGGAACCAACCCTTATTTCCCCGCCTTCCCTGTAAAGAGTTGCATGCTCAATGGTATCTTTAACATGCATGCTGGATGAACCGATATTTATTATGGTACCCGGATGTATTGCTTTTTCCGCTTTCACACGCCCCTTTGAAATAAAGTTTAGCTGACTGTTCAGCTCAGCAAGTCGTTTTTTCCTCTGGCTTATGGTTTTTTCCAGCTGCTCTTTCAATGCGGCGCTTTTTTGCAGTAGTATTTTCTTCTCCTGTGTTACGTATCCTTTTTTAGCCATCTTGGCAACCAATCCAATATTCAGGTTTACCTGCTCAAGGGTTTTGCTTTCCTTCTGAAGATTATTACTTTCTGTTTCTATATTTCGTCTAAGCTGCGGGTCCACGCCCACTTCAAGATGGGTTATGGTTGCCATCGGGGAACCGATTGTTACGGCCTTTATCTCATTTCTTGCGGTTATTGTCCCACCGACCAAAAGCCCCTTTCTGCCCTTTACCGTTATCTTGGATTTGCTGCTTACGTTGCTGTGCATTATTGCCTCCGCCAATACGTCTCCCCCCGCTTCCACGGTGCAGTTTTCAATAAATTTCGATGCCAGGTTGCCTTCACACATAAGCAGCCCCCTGCCGCTGCCCTGGGCTCCTCTTTTCAGGATTATATTCCTGCCGGATTTTAGTTTTGCTCCCTCCACCACACCGTCCACTTCTATATCTCCCTCGGCCTCTATTTCAAAACCGGTCAAAACATTACCCCTAATTATGACCTTGCCTATGAATTTAATGTTGCCTGTGGAATTGTCAACGTTACCCCTTACTTCATATATCGGCAGAATATTAATGTTTCCGTTTGTAACGCTCAACTGGCCGTCTATCAATGCCACCAGGCTTTCCCTGTCCTCCGCAATTTCCGTGTTCTTTCCCTTTGGAAGCCTTGCCGGAATTCCATCCTTAGCCTTAATAGTATTCCCCCTGACATCCTGTCCATCCTTTCCCTCGGTTGGGGGATAAAGCTTTGCCAGTATCTGTCCCTTTTTTATGTTTTGAATAATTCCCAGTTCGTGAAAGTCCACAGTTCCGTCTTCTTTAATGCTTGGACTTGATTTGCTGCCAATATCCACCTTGTATTCCACGTAACCGTTTTCTCCATCAATTGGCTGCACGGCCACAGCTACCTGTTTTGGTATACCATAAATATTTTCTGTAACCATTTCCTTTATACAAGCATGGTCTATACCCGCTGTTACTCCGTTTTCCTTCAGCATCTCCAATCCTTTTTCCACAGTCAGGGGTTCTCCGCCATCCGGTGGCACCATGGTTGCGTATGCCTGGCTCCCATCCCTGCCAATCTCCACTTTTAAAGAAGCGTCGTATTTGGTCTCCTTCTGGGGCGGAGCAATTCTTAGAAGATTATCCTCGGTTGAATTAACCGCATCTTCCACCGCCTTTTCGTCTATTTCTTCAATCTTTTTGTACTCAAGCCTTTCCCAGACGTCCTTTAAACTGATTTTTCTGCCATTTCCGACAGGCGGACTTGTTTCAATATAGACACCGTCTTCCCTGTATAAAATTTTATAGCTTCCATCCACAGAAAATACCGGAGCCTCTTTCGGTTCAATTTCAACAGCAAATTTTTCAATGCAAATCCCCCTTATTACTCTACCTTTCCTGACCACGGTGATCCTAGCCGTTTCTTCTGAAATATTATAATGCTCCAGGCCTTTTTTCACAGCTTCTTCAATAGTTTTACCCTCAAACAGCAAAGACTTCACCCC
Organism: uncultured Clostridium sp.; assembly: GCA_964529035.1. Classification (GTDB taxonomy): domain Bacteria; phylum Bacillota; class Clostridia; order Ch29; family Ch29; genus CAZGUG01. Next base: position 57,967 of record CAZGUG010000001.1, on the reverse strand, counting down.
CCTATATTATTAAATCCCTTTTATACTCTGATAGCTTGTTCCGCATTCGTATGACTGCCTTGGAGTGCAGTTGTGATACCCTGGATTCAGAGATGGACAGCACACTGCCAATTTCCTTATATGTAAGTTCATCAAAATAGTATAATGAAATAATTAGCTTTTCCCTTTCCGGCAGTTCATCTATTGCCTGCTTTAACAGCCTTTTTATCTCCTTATCTCCGACCAGTCTTTCGGGTTCGCTTTCCTTATAATCTTCCCCTTCCCTGCTTGTAAGGCCGGCACGGGCTTCCATCCTGTTTTCCAGCATTTCTTCCAGAGAAACCATTGACAATGTGCTTATCTGCCCCAGCAGTTCAGAGAATTCATCCATTCCCATGCCGATAAAATCCGCCACCTCTTCATCGGTGGGATATCTGCCAAGCCTGTTTTCCAGTTCACGATAAGCATTTTCAATTTTTCTTGCTTTCTGTCTCATTGACCTTGGAGCCCAGTCGTTCTTTCTCAGCTGATCTATCATTGAACCACGTATTCTCATTTGTGCGTAGGTTTCAAATTTTACGTTTTTTTCTATATCAAATTTATCTATCGCATCAAGCAGTCCAATAACACCGTAACTTACCAGGTCATCCAATTCTACGCTGCCTGAAGTTATGGTGCTCTTAAGACGGCCTGCGGTTATCTTTACCAGTGGAATATAATTACTTATCAATATGTTTTTTGCTTCCCGGTCCTTGCTTTTTTTATATTCCTGCCACACCTTGTTTATATCCATCAGGTCTACCCCCTACCGACTACTTTCCTCTCGGCCTCATCAACGACCGGCAGTTCAAGCTCTTGGAACTCTTCATCTTCATCAGCAGCTATATCAATGCTTTCGTACTTTTCAGGTTTACTGCTTATGTCTTTAAGTACCGTTTTTGAGAATAATAAACCCAGTATATAAAATATCGAAGCAGCCGGTATAATTCTTAACACGGTCCTAATTATTGTTATCCTGTTTATTATGGACATAATTATTGTGATTACTGCTGCAGCCAAAGAAAAGTATATTGGTATTTCTTTATGTTTTTTCATCACTCATCACCTAAATTACATGTATTCCATGCCCTATTGTCTTTATACCGAGGTCACCGTTTTCTGAATAAAACTCGATTGTCCTCCCATAGTTTCCCCCAACATCCTCGGCTATGACAGGTATTGACAGCCTTACAAGTTCCGATTTAACAGCCTGTACATTCCGCTCTCCTATTTTCATAAGCTCGTTTGCAGAACTGAAGGAAAACATCTGCGCTCCTCCGGCAATTTTTGCTGTTATCCGGTGTCTTTGTGCCCCTAAACCGAGCATGTCTTCTAAAAGCAGTTCCACTGCAGTATCTGCAAATTTGGCTTTATTATTGTTGTTTTTAATCTCCCTGCTTGAAGGCAGCATAATATGTGCCATTCCAACCACTTTTTTTGCTTTGTCGTACAGACAAATCCCCACACAGGAGCCAAGGCCGAGGGTTATGAGTACAGCAGGATGTTTTGCCGCACTTACTTCAGCCATCCCTATTTTTGTTATCTTTTCTTTCATAATTACGCTACTCCTAACTTTTCCAATAATTTGGTAAATGAACCCATATCCGGGATAAGCAAAAAATATCCCTTTACCTGCGTATCACCTTCGAAAAAACGGGTTTCAATAAGCATTACACTGTCACCCATTTGACCGAATTGAATTATTGGAACGCTTAATACTGCGCCCACCATATCGATGGCCAGGGCCGGTACCGATATTGTAATTTTCATATCCGCCAATGCAGATAAGGATGATATGTAGGACCCGGCCAGAATGTTTCCAATTTCCTCAAGGGCGGATCTGTCCATTTCATCGAATTCAGCCCGGTCCCGGCAGGTTCCCATAAGCATATTAATCAGTGTTTTTGATGAATCCTCGGGAATAATGAACATAATGTTTCCCGAAATATCCCCCTGTACCCGGAAATATATTCCCGCAACCGGCATTTCGGCACCGTTCAGCAGTTCCGGCACCTCTTTGAATTCCAATATCCTGACCTTTGGTACTTCCATATTGACCTTTTTGTTCAACATCTTTGACAGGGCGGTTACCGCATTGCCTGCGCCAATATTGCCAAGCTCTTTAAACACATCTATCTGCATGGAATTAAGGTTTTCATAGTTTACTGTCACATTCAGACACCTCCGATCCGCTAATCAATTTTGAGTATCCTTTCCAGATTTAGAATAACAACTATCCTCTTTTCTGCTTTTCCTACCCCTTCAACAAAGCTGTCATCAATATTACGCGAAAATTCCATATTGTTTTCTACCTGGTCGTCTTCAATATTTATCACTTCATTGGCGGAATCGGCGGTCATTCCCACTTCCATGTCATTTACCACTACTATGATAATCCTACTCTCGTCGTTGAACTTTCCGGGCTTCATCCCCATCCTTCTTCTCATATCTATAACGGGTATTACCTCGCCCCTTAGGTTTATTACTCCCATTATAAAGTCCAAGGAACCCGGAACCCTCGTGATCGGAGTAACCTTCTCTATTGTTTTTACCCTGTTTATGTCAACAGCAAACTCCTGCCCGTCCAGATTAAAAACCACATACTGTTTCTCGGCCATCAAAATCACTCCTTATCGCTAGAAGAATTGATTGGTGTCCAGTATTAATGAGACTCTGCCGTCACCCAGGATAGTAGCCCCTGCAATATGTTTTATTCCGACCAGGTATTTGCCCAGGGCCTTTATTACAATTTCCTGCTGTCCAATCAGACTGTCCACTACCATTCCGGCCAGCTTTTCACCTTTTTTAACAACTACCACCGTCATCTGGTTTCCCATATCACTTCTTTCTTCCACTTCCAGTTCCTTATCCAGCCTTACTACGGGCAGCAGTTCGCCCCTTAACATTACTACCTCCCTATCCTGTACTTTTTTTGTTTCGGTATGTTCCATTGTCACAATTTCCTTTATGGAACTCAGCGGAATTGCATAGCTCTCTCTACCCAGGCTGACCAGCAGCGCCTGTATAATTGCCAAAGTCAGCGGCAGCCTTATTACAAACTTTGTCCCTATATCCGGTTCGCTTTCCACCTCTACCATTCCACCCAGGGATTCTATTTTGGTTTTTACAACATCAAGTCCTACGCCTCTGCCCGAAAGATCGGAAACTGACAAGGATGTGCTGAAACCGGGGTAAAATATCAGATTTGTCAGTTCTTCGTGGCTTAACTGCTCTATCTGCTGTCTGCTGTATAAATCCAATTCAACCGCCTTGTTTGAAACTTTCTTCACATCTATTCCCTTACCGTCATCTTCCACTTCTATTACTACCGTATTCCCGTCATGGAACGCCCTGAGGGTTACTTTACCCTCTGATGGTTTCCCCAGCCTATTCCTTTCGTCCACCTGCTCAATTCCGTGGTCTATTGAATTACGTATCAGGTGTATTAAAGGGTCTCCTATTTCATCAATTACTGTCCTGTCAACCTCGGTTTCTTCCCCGTACATATACAACTTAATCCTTTTACCCAGGTCCTTGGACAGGTCCCTTACCATTCGGGGAAACCTGTTGAATACCCTTTCAATAGGAACCATTCTTACTTTCATTACTGCATCATGCAGATTGGTCGTAATCCTTTCAAGATATTCAAGGGCTTCTGTATCACCGCCGCTGCCTTCGTCACCCTTGTTTTCCTCAAGCCGTGTTTTAATAATTATTAATTCGCTGACCAGATTCATAAGATTGTCCAGTCTTTCAATATCAACCCTGACCGTCTTTCCGGTAATACTTTTTTTGGCGAGGCTCCTGTCCTCCGGCCCTCCGGATGAAACACCCGCAGTCTCTTCATTTACATTGATATTGTCAATTTCGTCCGGAATATTTGTTTCGTGAATTTTTATATCTGAAATTTCCGAAACTAAATCCAGGCTCTTCCGGATTTCATCCATACTATCCCTGCTTATCAGAACCAGTTTCAATAAGTCATTAAATCTTTCGTCTTCGATGTCTTCCACGCTTGGATACGATTTGATTATTTCGCCCTTTTTCTCCAGAGTATTGAATATCACGAATGCCCTGGCGGATTTCAGCATGCAGCTTTTGTCCAGCCTCACTTCGATTATGAAACAGTTGAACCCCTGCTGTTTTGCCTTGCTGACCACTCCGCTTTCATGCATATTCAGTTCCATATCATTTTTTTGTCCGCTGTCTTCGGTTTCTACCTTAATTTCCTCCTTGTTAAGAACCTTTCTTAACCTATTTATCAGTAAGGATACTTCTTTATCGCCTTCAACGCCCTCCAGTGCAATTGTGTTTATTATGATTTGCAGCTCGTCAAGGCATTCAAATAATAGGTCCACCAAACCCGTATCCACACTGATTTTATGCTTTCTGATATCATCCAGAAGGTTTTCCATTTCATGGGTGAGTTCCGCTGTCCTGTTAAACCCCATGGTACCTGCCATACCTTTAATGGTGTGGGATATTCTGAATATTTCATCCAGCACTTCCCTGTCTGCGGGGTTTCTCTCCAATTCCAGCAGGCAGTTGTTCAAACTTTCCAAGTGTTCGTTTGATTCTTCAAGAAAAATATCAAGAAACTGATTTGGGTCCATTTGACAACACCTCCAGACTTTTAAGAATTTCCTGCCCTATATCGTCAAGGGCTGCTACCTTGTCTATGGCACCCAGTTTTATTGCTGAAGCCGGCATTCCGAACACAACCGATGATTTTTCATCCTGCGCAATTGTAGGCCAGCCCCTTTTTTGTTTCAGCTTTGCAATGCCTCGGGCTCCATCGTTCCCCATTCCAGTCATAATGACAGCCACAGCACTGTAAATCTGCACCCCTGTTAAGGATTCAAACAACACATCCACCGAAGGCCTGTGCCCCCGGACAAGCTCCCCCCTGTCCAGTTTGATAATACATTCCCCTTCCTCAGACTTTTGAAATATGCGCATATGCATATCCCCCGGTGCTATATAGCAAAACCCCGTTTTTACAGTTTCACCGTCCTCCGCTTCCTTTACTCTTAATCTGCTTATCGAATCCAGCCTTTCGGCCAGGGATTTTGTAAATCCCGGCGGCATATGCTGTACTACCAGTACCGCTCCGTCTAGATTCCCCGGTATAACCGGTATTACCTGCTGCAGCGCCCTTGGCCCTCCCGTCGAGGTGCCTATCGCAATTATGTTTTTCAAAGGCAAACTGCCCGCCTTTGTTTCATCCGCCGGCCTTCTGGGAGGCTGCCGGTATGCTGTGCCGCCTACAAGCTTTGCCCCTGAGGCTACCGTAATCTTTTCTACAAGCTCCGCCTCCAGCTTTTTGGTACTCAAATCCAGTATATTGGAAGGTTTTGTTATAAAGTCAACGGCTCCAAGATTCAGGGCTTCTATGGTTTCTGAGGCTCTGTTTTTAATAAAACTGCTTAACATAACCACGGGTATTTGTTTTGTACTCATAATGCGCTCGAGTACTTCAAGCCCGTTCATCCCGGGCATTTCGATATCCATTGTAATTACGTCTATTATTTCCTGCTCTATTTTCTCCAGGGCTTCCATTCCATTTCTCGCCCTTGCAACTACCTGAATATTTTTGTGTTTTTCCAGCATTCCCGCAATTAACTGTCTCATATAGGCCGAATCGTCCACTATCATGACCCTTATTCTGTGCAACTATATCAGTCCTTTTCTTTTTAGTTTTCTTTCCTCCTCAAATATAAAGCTTATAAGTTCAAGCCTGGTTTTTTCGTTCAGTCCAACAAACTGCACTCCCAATTCATACTCGTATTCCTGGTTATACACGGCTAAATTTCTTATTACCTTTCCGTTTATTGAAAGCACCTTATCCAGAATGTTAATCTCGCATATGATATGTTCATCCTCTTCAATATTAACGTCGGAAGCTAGCTTCAGGCCCCCGGCACTTATATCCAGGGTAACACATTCCATTACCGCAAGCTCGGAGCTTTCCGGTTCGGGTCTATAATACACCTTAACCGACAAAACGGCCTCTAACCTGTAATAGTCCCTTCTTTGGGTTCTTTGCGGGGCGGACAGTGCCTGTACTTTCATGGTTGGAAGCCTCCCACCCTTCCTTTCTGTAACCTTTGCTCCAAAACTGAATATGCCGTTCTTCCTGTAATATATCAGTTTTATTTCGGTACCCGGCCGTATGGGAATAAGCCTTCCCTTGGAAATCGGCGTTGATATGATATATTCACCGCCGCCGCAGTCCTCCAACAGTTGACTTACCGACATTCTTTCCTTTCCGGAGGTTCTGCTTTTCATTACTATACAGAGTTTATCACCAATCTTTATCCTGTTATCCACTTTGCTGCTACCTGCCTTTCATTACGAAGAACTTAAAGTCGTGTATATCCTGGTTAAAAACTGTCTTACCCCTTCGGGTTCCCTGGTTAACTCGGTGTTTTCAATAAGTCTCTCTGTAATCTCTCTAACTCCCTTCGAGGCCGGGCTTTTTGGATAACCGAGCAAAAACGGAATCTGCTTCTTTATCGCCTTACTAACAGCCGAATCCTTTTGCAGATAGCCAAGGTTTTCAGTCTCTGTACCGAGGAATTTTTTTGCTGCCGTGTTTAATCGCGCATATATATCCCGTGCCTCCGAAGGGCTGTCTACCATATTAGTCAATATCTTCACCCTGCATTCTGTATTCCCGGTACTGATTACCTTAAGAACTGCATAAGCATCCGTAACAGAAGTGGGTTCCGAACTTGTAACCAGTATTACCTCCTGTACTGCCAGCACAAATTTCATTACATCCTTTGTGATTCCCGCCCCGGTGTCTATAAGAATAAAATCCGCATAATTGTCAAGGGCAGTCAGTGATTGTAAAATCTTATCAAATTTCTGCCGCTCCAAACCGGCCATCTCAATAATGCCGGTTCCACCTGAAATAAACTTGATGCCGGCCGGACCATCGGTAATAATATCAGAAAGGCGCTTTTGTGAGTTGACCAGTTCATACATACTGTATTTGGGTACTATCCCAAGCATTACTTCCACGTTTGCAAGACCCAAATCACCGTCAATGACTATTACCCTGTAACCTCTTTGGCCGAGCTGCACGGCAAGATTTACCGTCAGGCTTGTTTTTCCCACTCCGCCCTTTCCGCTTGTTACTGCAATCAGCCTGGCTTTTTTTCTGGTTTTTCTTACAGAACGTTCTATTATTTTTTCAGATCTTTCCTTCAAACCGCTTACAATTTTTCTTAAGTTTTCCGCCTGGTCAATCCCTGGGCTTGTTTTAGCCATACTTTAACCCCCATTTCCTGACTGTTAACCATTTAGTATCAGGGAAGCTATTCTTTCACCGTCTACCTTTTCAATGTCATCGGGAACGTTCTGACCGGTTGTTATGTAGGATAGCGCTTTGGAGCTTTTAACCGCAAGGTTTAATATTATACCGTTTGAAATGCTCTCATCAATCTTTGTAATGAGAAGCCTGTAGTCCTTTAAAAAATTATAGCTTGAGATAATATCCATCGAGTTTTTATAATTCGTTGCGGCGCTTAAAACCAGGAAGGTTTGCTGTTTACCCACCTTTTTAAGTGTTTTTTTCAGTTCCATAAGTTTAATTTTATCCCTGTGGCTTCCTCCGGCGGTGTCAACAAGTATAACGTCCTTATCCCTGAATTCAGTCATTGCATCCTCTATATCCCCATGCTGGTATATCACCTTTATTGGGACATTCATAATCTCGCTGTAGGTTTTAAGCTGCTCAACCGCCGCTATTCTGTAAGTATCGCATGTTACTATTCCTACCTTTTTCTTCATGATAACTGCATAATGCGCCGCCAATTTTGCCAGTGTTGTTGTTTTTCCGACACCCGTAGGTCCTACAAAGACTGCAACCGCCGGTTCTCCATTTGACAGCTCGATGGGTTTAACCTTTTTAAAACACGCAGCTATCTCCTGCTTGAATTTATAATAAAGGTATTCCTTGTCATATTCGGTATTCAAATTGATTTTATTTTTTACGCCCTCAATTATAAAATGGATAATCTCCGGGTCTATATCGTTATCCTTCATCAGTGCATAAAAGGATGCCAGGTTGTCCGGCAGGTCATCACCGACATCGGGTGCCATTTTATTTATAATTGCATCTATAGAAGTATTCAGCCTGTCCACCTTCTTTTCAAGCCCTCTATACCCGTTGTCTGAGCTTTTATCGGTTGGACCGGCATTATACTCGTACTCGTCTATTGCCGCCAGTATTTCATATACAGGTTTTTTGAAAATCTTAAATATACCCTTCCCGGGCTTTATTCTTCTTTTGTTCAGAATTACCGCATTGTTTCCCATCTCGCTCTTAATCCTTTGCAGTGCTTCTTCCACCGATTGACCTACATACCGTTTCATCTTCATTATGCGTTCACCATCCCCATCGATTGTATTTCTATACCGGGATCCAGCTCATTGTATGACAGAACCACCAGTTTTGGCATAAACTGCTCGGTAAGCTTTTTGAAATACAGCCTAACAACCGGTGATGTGAGTACTATAGGCTGCTGCCCCAGCTGATTAAACTTTTCCAATTGATTGGTTAGGTTGTTTATTATTTCTTTGGTCACCGCCGGGTCAAGGGTAATATAGTTCCCCTGTTCGGTCTGCTGTATTGAATCCATAATCTTGTCCTCCAGGTTCTGTGCCAGTGTGACCACCTTTGCCTTTTTCCCGGGAATAAATTTTTTCGATATGGTCCGGGCAAGGGCTTGTCTTACATACTCGGTCAGCATATCAGGGTCACGGGTCACACCGGCATAATCGGCCAGTGTTTCCATAATGGTCACCAAGTCCCTTATAGAAACACCTTCCTTTAAGAGATTGCTCAGAACCTTTTGTACTTCTCCATAGGTCATTTGCTTTGGTATTAATTCATCCACAAGGGCGGGGTAGTTGTCTTTTATGTTATCCACCAGTTTTTTCACTTCCTGTCGGCCCAACAGTTCATGTACATGGGATTTTATCGTTTCGGTGAGATGGGTGGATATAACCGTAGGCGGATCAACCACAGTATAGCCGAGGAGTTCTGCTTTTTCCCTTTCCTCTTCCCCAATCCATTTAGCAGGCAGACCAAAGGCCGGCTCCAATGTTTCTGTACCGTCGATTTCGCCTTCGGCGGTGCCGGGGTCCATTGCCAAAAACCCGTCCATTTGCAGTTCACCGTCTGCCACTTCTACTCCCTTTATTTTTATTATGTAATTGTTGGGACCAAGCTGTATATTATCCCTAAGTCGGATTATCGGTACCACCATCCCAAGTTCTATGGCCAGCTGTCTTCTTATCATGACCACCCTGTCCAGGAGATCGCCGCCCTGATTAACATCAGCCAGCGGTATTATTGCGTATCCAAACTCCACTTCTATAGGGTCTACCTGGAGCAGGCCCATAACGTTTTCCGGCTTTCTCAATTCTTCAAGCCGCGCCGGCTCAATTTCCTCCCTGTCTTCCATATCCCTTTCGGCAGCTGCCCTGTTTACCAAAAATCCCATAACAGCCATCAGCAGTGCCATTGTAAAAAGCGGCAGTTGGGGCAGTGCCGGCACCATCCCCAGAACTGCAAGAACCCCGGCCGAGAGATGCATTACCCTCGGCTGTGCAATCAACTGCCTGGTTATCTCGCTGCCCAGATTGGACTCTGAAGCGGTTTTTGTAACCACAATACCTGCGGATGTAGAAATAAGCAGAGCGGGTATCTGGCTTACAAGTCCGTCACCCACCGTCAGAAGCGAGTAGGTGGAAATCGCGCTTTGAAAATCCATACCCCTTTGCATCATTCCTATGACCAGGCCGGCACCAATATTTATCAGCGTAATAATAATCCCGGCGATGGCATCTCCCTTGACAAATTTGGTTGCACCGTCCATTGCACCGTAAAAGTCAGCAGACCTTTCTACCTTTTTCCTTCTCTCTTTGGCCTCGTTTTCATTTATAAGTCCCGCATTTAAGTCCGCGTCAATGGCCATCTGTTTGCCCGGCATGGCATCCAGCGTAAACCTTGCCGCCACTTCCGCGACCCGTTCCGCCCCCTTGGTAATTACGATAAACTGAATAATTACTATAATAAGAAATATTATAAATCCCACCAATGCGTTGCCCCCGACAACAAAATCCCCGAAGGCCCTTATGACCTGCCCTGCATCAGCATCCCTCAGTATCAGCCGTGTAGTAGATACATTGAGGGATAATCTAAGCAGCGTGGTCAAAAGCAGCATGGACGGAAATATCGAAAACTGCAACGGCTCTGTCAGATACATGGCTATAAGCAGTATGAGAAGCGACAAAGTTATGTTAAAGGTCAGCAAAAAATCTATCAGGCCTGTAGGCAGTGGTATAATAATCATTATAACTATCGAGATAACCAGAATTGCTACTATCATGTCTCCAAATCTCATTTACAAGCACCTCTTGTAATCAGCTTTTTTTGTCCATGCTGTATACGAATGCCAGGACCTCCGCCACCGACTGATAAAGCTCAGGCGGTATTACTTCTCCTATTTCGGTGGTCTCGTATAGGCTCCTGGCCAGGTTTATATTCTCCACCACCTGTACTCTGTTCTCCTTCGCTATCTCCCTGATCTTCAGTGCAATCAGGTCCTTCCCCTTTGCAACCACATAGGGAGCCTTTGCAACTTCCGGTTTATACTTTAAAGCCACGGCAAAATGGCTGGGATTTGTTATGACTACGTCTGCCTTGGGTATTTCCGCCATCATTCTCCTCATGGAGATTTGCCTCTGCTTTTCCTTTATCTTCGATTTTATCTGCGGGTTACCCTCTACCTGTTTGTACTCTTCCCTGACTTCCTGTTTGGTCATCATTATACTCTTTTCATGTTCATATCTCTGATAATATAGATCAAATATTGCCAGCGCCAGAAGCGCAGCTCCCGCCAGAAGGCCCACCCTTATTGTGGTCACTCCTATGGTTTCCATTACCTTTACCGGTCCCATGTCCAGCATCTTCGGGGTCTCCGGGTATCTGGCAATCAGGTATCTAAAGGTTAAATATCCTACTATTGCGACCTTTAGAAGTGATTTTACAAGCTGCGCGATAGTCCTTCTCGAAAAAATCCTCTTTAGACCCTCCAGTGGATTAAGCCTGTTTAAACTGGGCACCAGTGGCTTTGTGGTGAACACAAACCCCACCTGCAGGTAACTTGTCATAAGACCTATGCACAGGGCAGCTCCAGCCACAGGGGCAGACGCCTTCAGAAGCCCTGTCACACCGGTTGCCAGTAAACCCTGGACCCCGTCCACAGAAAACAGACCGTCGTTTATTGGCAGAGTCAGCAAATAATGCGCCTGTTTCATTATAGTATCGGTTATATAGGACGCAGACAAATACAATACTGCAAAGCACCCGATAAGTGCCAGGGCGGAATTAAGCTCCCTGCTCTGGGGTATATTTCCCCTTTCCCTGACATCCCTTCTCTTTTTCGGAGTTGCTTTTTCGGTTTTTTCCTGGGCAAAAAGCTGAAGATTAATGTACTCCATTTGAAAGCCTCCCTATCCAAGGTGCAGCAGGATTTTATATATACTGTCCGCCATATTTCTTAATAGGGCTTCGATTACTGTGGAAAACACCGGTATCATAATCATCAGTGTAAATATTCCCACCAGTATCTTAAGTGGCATACCAACCATGAACACATTCATCTGGGGCATAGTCTTCGCCAGGATACCCAGGGCTACATCGGTAAGCAGTATGGCGGCGATAACCGGTGCACTTATCTTAAACCCGATAATAAAGGTATCCATCATAATTTCGGCAAATACATTCACGGCTTCTACGGTAATCTGCAGCTTTCCAACCGGTACTATTTGAAAGCTTCTAACCAGTGCTGACAGCATCATATGATGTCCGTCTATGGTAATAAAGGCCACCAGTGTGAATATATACAAAAAATTACCTATTATCGGTACCTGTGTATTGGTCTGAGGGTCTAAGACATTGACTATTCCAAAACCTGTTTTCATATCGATTATCTGTCCTGCAAAATATATGGATGCGAAAATCACATATGTAACAAAACCTATTATAAGTCCAATAATCACTTCTTTAATAATGAAGCCCGCAATCTCAATAAAACTCCCATACATGGTTTGAGGCGCTTCAACAACATTCACAAGAATTATACTTATAATAAATGCCAGTCCGATTTTGAATACTGCAGGCAAATTCCTGCGACCGAAAATCGGGGTAATCAGAAATATTGCCGAACATCGGGCAAGCAGCATCAGAAAGATCTCAAATTTTATCATTAATTCTTGCATTACATTTTCCATATAAACATCCTAAAACACAAACGAGTTAATACTGCCAAACAGCCTAATAGTGAAATCCATAATTATTCCAAGCATCCAGGGACCAAATACTATTGCCGAAAACAGTACTGCCAGAATCTTTGGGATAAAGGTCAGTGTAGGTTCCTGTATCTGCGTGGTTGCCTGGAATATACTTACAACAAGCCCCACAAGCAAAGCAAACCCAAGTATCGGGGCTGAAATAACCAAAATTGTATAAAGCGCTTCTCTGGCAATATCCAAAACCAAACCTTCACCCATAATTTACCCCCCCTATCTGAAACCCGTCATCAGAGACTGAACGACCAGGTTCCATCCGTCAACCATGATAAACAGCAGTATTTTAAAGGGCAGTGACACCATTATAGGCGGCAGCATCATCATACCCATTGACATCAGTGTGCTGGCAACCACCATATCGATAACCAAAAACGGCACGAATAACAAGAATCCCATTTGAAATGCCGTTTTCAACTCGCTTATTATAAACGCCGGGATAAGGGCCCTGTTGGTTATCCCATTGATATCATCAATCTCCTGCTGCCCCGAAACGTTTACAAAAAGGGCCAAATCCTTCTGTCGGGTCTGCCTGAACATGAACTGCCGCAGTGGCTGCATAGCCCGGTTCAGAGCTTCCTCAAATATAATATCTCCCTCCATGTAGGGCCGGTATGCCTCCTGGTTAATTTCGCTTATCACCGGTGACATCACAAAGAGTGTAAGGAACAGGGCAAGTCCTATAAGCACCTGGTTGGGCGGTGTCTGTTGCGTCGCCAGTGCATTTCTGATAAAGGAGAGTACTATTATTATTCTGGTAAAACCTGTGGTCATAATAAGTATTGCCGGTGCCAGGCTTAGTATTGTCAGTATAAACAATATCTGAAGGCTCAATGATACATCTTCCGGCGATTCCGCCGGCTCCATATTCAGCCCTATCCGGGGTACAGGTATGTTCGGCGCCGCCTGCACAGCTGTTTGCAGCAAAAGCACCGATATTAAAACACACATAATAATTATAAGCTTCTTTTTATTTGTCATCTGTAACATCCCTGCCGCTATCTATTTTGCGTAAGAATCTCCAAAATCCCCTTTTATAAGAGGCCCCGTATTTACTGAGATAATCGTCAAAATCATCCTGCACGCCGGTTAAATCCTCCGAAAAACCGTCTAGTTCCTTAATAATCTCAACTCCCCTGGCAGAAGTTGACATCAACAAAAAATCTTCCTTTATCCTTACGATTACAAGTGTCCTGTCATTTCCCATAAACAGCGTATCGACTATCTTCATATACTTCCCCGAATTTTTTGATACTTTTTTTCCCAAAACTCTTGTGGAATAATACGCAAGCAGAATAATAATACCGAACACTATCAGGAAATAAACAGATTTAAGAAGTACAGACCAAAAACCTCCCATTAAATACCCACCTTATCATATAGCTTTATATGGCTTTGCTGACCGCCTCCAATACCCTGTCCGGCTGAAACGGCTTTACAATAAAATCCTTCGCTCCGGCCTGAATCGCTTCAATTACCATAGCCTGCTGACCCATTGCAGAACACATTATAATGTTTGCATCTGAATCAATGGTTCTTATCTTCTTGACCGCCTGTATACCGTCCATTTCAGGCATTGTGATATCCATAATCACCAAATCCGGTTTAAGTTCGGTAAATTTTTCCACTGCTTTTATTCCGTTTTCGGCTTCTCCCACCACCTGGTATCCGTTTTTGTCCAATATATCCTTGATCATCATTCTCATAAAGGCGGCGTCATCAACTATCAATATTTCCTTTGCCATATGGACCCTTTCCCCCCTCTTATCGGTTACTGTGATATACTATTAATCCTTTTGGAAGGATGCACGATATCTGTTATCCTTACTCCAAAGTTTTCATCTATAACCACTACTTCACCTTTTGCTATAAACTTACCGTTAACCATAAGTTCCACCGGTTCGCCCGCCAGCTTATCCAATTCCACAATGGTACCTACTCCAAACTGCAGTATTTCCCTGATTTGTTTTTTTGTCCTGCCCAGTTCCACAGTAACGTTTAACGGTACATCCAGTATAAGGTTGATGTTTTCCCTGCCCGTCGATGAAGAAGTTTCTTCAAAATCTTTCAGCGTAACCGGCTGTATCTTAACCTCTTTTTGATCCGCCGGAGCCTCCCGCCTTTCTCCATGCCCATTTCCTGCTGACAAATCAGGAGTATCCATCAGTTTTTCTTTTATATCATTGGCTGACAACTCTTCTGTATTCTTCTGTTCTTCCATTTCAGAATTCGGTATTGCCATGGAATCTTCATCTTCCTCAATTACAGCAGAAGTAATTCCGGCAGTATTCTCAGCTTCCTTTTTTTCCTTGTCTATCAGGCTTGCAACCATTTCCTTGGAAAAGCCTATCGGAAGCAGCTGCATTATTTCACTGTCTATCAAGTCGCCGACCACCATCTTAAAGGAAGTCCTCACGAATTTTTCGTTTTCCTCAAAGAACCGAATGCCGTGGGCATCTGCTCCCAGGTCCACCTTTGTGGTTTGTGGAGGAGATATATGTATGGGCTTGTCCAGCAGCGTAGAAAGTGACGTTGCGGCGGAACCTATCATCTGATTCATCGCTTCGCTGACGGCGCTCACTGCCATTTCCCCGAGTTCCTCCGGCGGGTTTTTACCGTTCCCTCCCATCATCAGGTCTGCGATAATCTTTGCATCATTATCCTTAACAAGCAATAGGTTTGTTCCTTCTATACCTTCGGTAAATTCAACATTCACCGCCAGAAAGGGCAGTGGATATTCACTGGTTACCTGCCCCGCATCGGTAATTTCCACATTGGGAGTGGTAATGGTTACTTTGTTTTTAAGCAGCGAATAAAGGGTTGTTGCCGAAGTTCCCATGCTAATATTGCCTATTTCTCCCAGGGCGTCAATTTCCTCTTCGGTAAGTATCTCATCCTCCGGAGGCCTTTCCTTTTTAAGCAGCGCATCTATCTCTTCCTGGGACAGCATTTCATTCATCAAACTCATCTCCTTTCCTTGCAATGTCTACTATCTTTACTGCGATTTTATTTTTTTTCACTCCCGGTTTGACATTGAATATATGCTTATTGCCCACGTACATTTCCATAGGGCGCTCTGTCTGCCTGTTGAGTCTCAGTACATCCCCGGTCTGCAGGCCGGTAAATTCTTCGATGGTCAGATTTGTTTCACCTAAAACCACCTTCAATAAAACGCTTGCATTCTCAATTCTCTTTTCGAGAAGCTTTGTGTCACCTTTGCTTTCCGTTGCACCGTTTGAGGTAAACCAGTATCTCGTGGATATTTTGTTTACAATGGGTTCCACCGAAAGATGGGGAATCGCCAAGTTCATCATGCCCTCTGATTCGCCGACCTTTAATCTCATTGTGATCAAAGCTATAATCTCATTCGGCGACATCACCTGCAGGAATTGTGAGTTGGTCTCTATCTTTGCAACCCTTGGTGCGAATTCAATAACGTTGCTCCATGGTTCCACCAGCAGGTCCGCGGTCCTTTCCAACAAACTTTTCATTATGGAAACTTCTATTTCGGTAAAGTTCCGCGTTTTAATATCACCATTTCCACCACCGCCCAGTATTCTGTCAATAATCGCATAGGTAAGGGAAGGACCAATATCCAGTATAAAACTGCCTGAAAGGGGCGGTATGTCACAAAGGGCCAGTATGGTAGGGTTTGCCAGAGAATTTGTAAATTCATGATATGTAAGCTGCTCCACCGAAAGCAAATCCACCGTTACAAAACTCCTCAGGTAACCCGACATAAAAGTGGAGACCAGTCTTGCATAGTTTTCGTGAATCATCTCCAAAGTCCTCAGCTGGTCCTTTGCAAATTTATTGGGTCGTTTGAAGTCATAGCATTTTATGTGTTTTTCCGAGGTATCCTGTACTACTTCCCGCACATCAAGTTCACCTGTACTTAAAGCCTTTAAAAGATCGTCTATTTCGTTTTGGGTAAGTACATCCGGCATGTTTAACCCCCCCTCTATTGAACCACTATATCATCAATAAACACATTCAAAATCTCATCCTCGCCGAACAGGGTATGATAATACTTAAGAATTTCCGTTTCAAGATTTGTTTTGCCCCTGGTTCCTTCTATATCTTCCCTTGTTTTGTCCCTCAGGATATCAAGCACCCTGCTTCTTACTTCTGTATTCCGCTCTTCTATTTGTGCCAACAGCTTTTTATCTTCCTTAACTTCTATTTGGTAACTGATAAGAAGAATACTATTGCAATCCTTTAAATTTGTCTGATATTTTGGTCCCGTGGGGATTATCACTGTCTTTTCGTTGTCTGCGGCTTTGGCACCAAGAAAGGAATAGACAGCTACAAAAATTATTATGCCGGCAATAATCACCAACATTATAATAAGCAACAGTTTTTTAATACTCATAGTCTCACTCCGTCCTAATTAGGTTCGTTAAAAGCATGTATTTCCCTTAAAATAACCACATCCACCCTTCTGTTTTTTTGGCGGTTAACGGCAGTATCGTTATCCGCAATGGGATGATACTCACCGTATCCCGCCGCCGAAAGCCTGGCAGGGGTAATGCCCACTTCTTCCATAAAAAACTTAACCACATTCACAGCCCTGCTTGTAGACAATTCCCAGTTGGATGGATAAAAAAGCGTGTTTATAGGCACGTTGTCTGTATGCCCTTCTACCCTTATAAACCGGTTGTTTGTTCTGAGAATCTCTCCGATATTTTGCATGATGGGTACCGCCTCCGGCTTGATCTCTGCCTTTCCCGAATCGAACAGTACCTGGTCGGTAAATCGTATAAGCAGTCCTCTTTCTTCCACTCCAAGCACTATAGTCGCTTCAAGATTGTTTTCCTTTATGTACTCATCCAGCTGCCTGTGCAGGCTTTCAAGACTCTCTGTCTGGGGCATGTTCCTAAACAGTCTGTCGCTTGTTAATGCCTGACTTATATATTTATCCTCGTCAACCGTCTTTCCCATATCCAGCACGCCTGTCGAACCCTGGAAAGACTTTATTATTGCTTCAAACTTTCTTGCATCAATTTCTGAAAATGAAAAGAGTAAAACGAAAAAACACAAAAGTAAAGTAACAAGGTCGCTGTATGTTGTTATCCAGTCGCCGACTACCGCACTGCCGGCGTCGCGTCTAATTCGCCGCGTCCGCATAGGCTTCCTCCCCGCTTTCGCTTTCCTTTTCCTTCTTGGCTTTTTCCCTCATTTTGGGTGCCAGGAATGCAACCAGCTTTTCCTCTATAATTCTCGGGTTTTCACCGGCCTGTATCGAGAGCATGCCTTCAACCAATATCTCTTTCAAAAGTATTTCTTCTTTGCTTCTTACCTTTAGCTTCCGCGCCATTGGCAGGAAAAACAAATAAGCCAATACGGCCCCATAGAAAGTTGTTATAAGGGCCACCGCCATGTTGGGACCTACGGTGGAAGGGTCTTCGAGGGTTTTCAGCATATTTATAAGCCCAATCAATGTTCCTATCATTCCAAAAGCGGGCGAAACACTGCCCATTGTCTCGAACAGGCTCTGACCCATACTGTGTCTTTCCTCCACAAAAGCAAGCTCTGTTTCCAGTATGTTCCTGACAAGTTCCGGGTCTGTTCCGTCGACAATCAGAAGTATGCCCTTTCTCAAGAAATCGTCGTCCAACTGCAGCGCAGCCTCCTCCAGGGCCAGCAGGCCCTCTTTTCTGGCCACGTTTGCTAGTTCGATTATATTTTCTATTACTTGAGCGGCATTCATTTCTTTTCCAAAGAATATATGCTTTACGCTTCTTATTGTTTCTTTGAACTTGGGGAGCGGGAAACTGATGAGTGTAGCTGCGATGGTGCCTCCGAGTACTATCATAATCGAAGCCTGGTCATAATAGGTGCCCAGTGCGCCGTTTATTAAAATTCCTATGATTAAGAAGGCAGTTCCCATTAATATTCCCAACGCGGTTGAAATATCCATTGTCTACACCTCACTTGTTCATTGGCATGAGCGAAGTATATTACCCTTATACTCCACAACCCTCCGGATAATCTCATCTATGCTTTCGCTCACCACAACCTTTTTGCCGGATATAAGGGAAATTACGGTGTCCGGCGTCTCTTCCGCAAACTCTATCTGCTCTGCGTTAATTACAAACTCCTTTCCGTTTATCCTTGTAACCTTAATCATAATAAACCCCTCTTTTTTCCCGTCGGGGATTCCCTTAACAAGGGAATCCCCGACGGTTCATTTATCTCTTCAGGTTAACCAATTCCTGAAGCATTTCATCAGAAGTCGTAATGATCCTTGAATTTGCCTGGAAACCTCTCTGGGTTATAATCATATCGGTAAACTCCTTTGAAATATCCACGTTGGACATTTCAAGGGAACTGGGGTTTATGGTACCCCTCCCGTGGTCCCCTGCTATGCCTATCGACGGCTGCCCCGAGTTGGGGGTCTGCACAAACAGATTTGTGCCTACCTTTTGAAGCCCGGAAGGGTTGTTGAAGCTGGCCAGTGCTATCCTTCCTATCACCTTTTCCTGCCCGTTTGTGAATATCCCGGTAGCCACACCGGCAGCATCGAAATTGAAGGTCTCCAGACTGCCCAGCGCATAACCGTCCACCTCCAGCGGTTCTACGCCGGATTCTCCGGCAAACTGGTGGATATCCGATATATCAACGGTAATATTCTGATATATTGGCACAGTCCCGTCTATCGTGAAAATGCCGTCTGTAGGTTCAGTCATCTTTCCTTCTTCAAACTCTATTGTGGGAGATGCTGACAGGGTCACATATTCCGGATCGCCAACCGGTGGTGTAACTTTAACCCTACCATCGGTTCCATCCGACGCTATTACCCACTGGTTATCAGTACCTGTTTTTCTTAGCTCAAAGGTGAGCTTGTTCTTCCTTCCCAGTTCATCGAAGATTTCAGTTTCAAATGGTACTACTCCGTCTTCCGGTGTATCCGCATCCAGATTTCCTATGATTTTTATTGCACCTGTGGCAAGCGGCTGCATCTGCAAATCCTTTGGTATCTGTATGGCCCCGGGGGAGACGGTGGTATCTATATTGCCCAGTTGGTCCGCCATCCAGCCCAGTACCCTGTATCCGTTGCCGTTTACAATATTTCCCTCGGTGTCCCGTATGAAATTGCCCGCCCGAGTAAATTTGGGTGCTCCTCCGTCAGACACCACAAAAAAGCCGTTCCCTTCTATCGCCAAATCAAGCGGATAGCCGGTGGATTCAATGCTGCCCCTGGTATGCAGGGTATCGATAGTCGCAAGGCTAATGCCAAGTCCCACCTGCTGCGGGTTTGTACCTCCCCTTCCGCCTTCCGGCGCACCGGCACCCTTCAGGGTCTCGCTGAAAATCTCCTGAAAGGTAGCACGGGACGACTTGTATCCGACCGTATTGACATTTGATATGTTATTTCCAATCACGTCCATTCTGGTCTGGTGTGCCCTAAGACCTGAAACGCCTGAAAACAATGAACGCATCATATTGCATGACCTCCTTTTAAAGCTGTAATGCTTCCCTTCCGTCGCTCCGGAAAGCTGAGCCCCCTTTTGAAGGTCCGGCTACACTATTACAGCTCCGTCTATATTTGTAAATACTCTGTCCTTTAATGCTTCGCGGTTTGCCGCAGTAACTATGGTTGTGTTTTTTACGTTTACCACAAAGGCTTTGTCATCCATTAGCACAAGGGTATCCCTTATCCCTTTCTGCCGGGCCCTTTCCACCGCCAGGTTCAACTTCTCCACCTGGGTATTGTTGAGCATTATGTCCCTTGACTGCATTCTGACTCGGGCATGTTTAGACAGGGAAACCTTAAGTTTGCTGTTTGCAGCCTCCAGCACTTCCTTGAAGTCTGCATCCGTTTTTTTCCCGTTCTCCACTGGCTTTTTTACTGTCGTTTCTGCTGCCGGAGTTATTCTGCTGTTTATTTTGTTTATTCCGCCCATTACCGCCCCTCCCATTCTGGGATTTTGTTCGGCCGCTTTTACTGTCCTATTTCAAACTCTGCAACTTCATCCATATAGATAAGCCTTTCGTCCACTTCAATCAGTACCCTGCCTTCTTTGAAGGAGACCCTTCTGACCTCACCCTGTATGGTTTCTTGTTCTCCATCGGTTTCTATTACTGCAGTTATGTCCTTCCCCAGCAGGTTCATTGCCTGGAAGTTTTGCTGCATTATTATGTTGCTGTTTATGCTCATAAGTGCTCTGAAGTTTTCATACAGTCCTCCGTCCACCGTTTCCAGCAGCATGTTAAGCCCGGTATTAAAGCTTTCATTCAGGTTCTGCATCTGTTCAAGGCTGCTGAACTGGGCCATCTGTGCCAAGAACTCCTTGTCGTCCACGGGATTCAGCGGGTCCTGGTTCCTGATCTGGTTAACAAGCAGCTGCAGGAATGCATCCTTTCCCATAGCATCGTTTTTTTCCAGTTCGCCGGTATAACCCTCCTGGTATCCGTACCCGGAATCCACACTGTTTGTCTGCATTTTTTCACCTCCTATGCCAGCAGTTCTATGGTCCCTTCACCTCTCCAGTAAATGAATTCTTCACTTTCACTTTCGCCGTATGGGTCTGCCGTGGGCTGCCCGTTTAGTGTCTGCCGGTTTTCCCGGTAAAACTGCTGTCGCTCGTATCCACCGCCACCCCCTACATTAACCTGGAACTTGCTTACAGGGATTCCCTGCTGTTCAAGGCTTTCTTTTAATTCAGCAAGGTTTGCCTGGATTAAATTCTTTGCTTCGTTGTTTTGAACCACCATCTTCCCGTTTAGTACACCGTCCACCACCGTCAGCCTGAGATTCAACCTGCCCAGCCGTTCAGGTCTAAGCTGCATGCTTATTTCGGATTTTCTGGAACCAATCACAATTCTCATTTTGTCAGCCAACTGGTTTATCAGTTCCCGTTTGTTTTCTTCCAGCCGGACAGATTCCCTTTCCGGCCTTTCCTTGACAGCCCTGCCTTCAATTTCGTACCAAAGATCCGTCTTTATCCCTTCCTGACCGTTTCTTTGATGTATGCTTTCGGTTTTTAAGACTTGCTGCTTTGTCTTTACATTTTTTGACGCTGCAGCGCCTTCATCCATTACCTGTTTTACCGCGTTTTTTATGCCGTATTTTTGGTCAGCAGGCCTGTCCAATTGGTTTGCCTCTTCAACATCCATTCCTTTATCTTGTATTTTTATCATTGCAGGTTCCTTATTGTGTACGGCATCGGTATGTTTTTCATCTGCGCTGCTTTTTTCGTACTGCTGTCCACTGACATGTTTCATTATGACTTGGGTTTTTCCGCCTTCCCCTCTTAAAGGCTGAGGATGTTCCACCGGTGTGTCCCCGCTTTTTTGCTCCCCTTCCCGGGACAGGCCAGTTTTTGCTTCTCCTCCTTTGCCGGCTCCACTCTCTTCGGTTTCATACCGCAGCAGCATTTTGTATTCGATTTCACCGCCGCGCATGTTTTCAACCGGCTGTTCTGTTGACAGGTTTCCGCGGATTTCATCGGTTTCGGTACACTCCTTGTGTATGCAACAATCCATTGTATGCGGAATCTGCGGCAGGACTGTTTTTGTAAGCTCCTGTTTTTCCGCTGCCTCTTCGGTATTCTTACCGGTCTGCATTTCCATCATCTGCCCCAAAAGGCCTGAAAAAGCTGAACTTTCCAGGTTTTCTGCGTTCCGTGCACCCTTACTTTGTTTGCCGGCTTCCGGTATTCCCACGGCATTTTCCACCGCCATTGTCTGCATTTATTCACCTCCCTTCGCTAGTTTTATGTACTCGGGACCCATTGTCCCGTAATACCCTTTACATTGCAGACATTATTTCCATAAGCCTTGCCGCCTTTCTCGGGTCCATTGCAGCAAGTATTTCCGAGGATTTTTGCTGTTTCATGTTTTTCAGTATCACCACTACAAGGTCATTATCGGATATATTGTTCAATATATTGACGGCATCCTCCGCGTCCATGCTCTCGTAATATGCAACCAGTTCCTGTATGCTCTTGAGCCTTGTTTCCAGCCTTTGCTGCAGCTTTTCCACCACATCTTTTTGTTGGTTCAGTTCTTCTTCCTTTGTCTTTAGCTGAAGCTCCCATGCCGCCAGATTGTCCGACCATTCATCCAGGTTTTCCCTCTCCTGTTCAAGCATCCTTCGGGTATTTTCCAGCCTTTCTTCTTCAAGCTGCTCCGGTGTTTTTTCTTTATCTATCGGCTCGAAAATATTCCCGGCCACAGGCATGCCCGCCAAAAAGTTGTTGAGTCTTATGCCTATGTTTCCCAAATTAAAGGCTATACCAATACCAAAGGTTATTGTCAGTGCCACTATAATTACCAGTACAGTCATCCATATTTTTTTATTCTTACCCCTTGGTTCTTTGTTCTTTGTTTTTTTTGGTTTAGCCATGTTTACCCCCTAGGAACTTGTCTTCCTGTTGTTGACCAAATCCTCCACTTCTTTTTCCTGCTCCGTTGACAGGTGATATGCAAACTTTTTGTAATGCCTCACCTTTAATTTTTCTATTGTCTCTTTATTCCTTGAAGCCTCTACAGCATTCTGGCAGCATTCATCCACTTTTTTTTCCATATCCGACAGGTTTTCTTTGTGCCTGTCAATAAACCTGTTCAGCTGTTCTATGTATTTATTGCACTCTACCAGGTATCCCGCCTGTATACCCTCACTGCATTTACTGTCCATTTCATTTATTATATTTGTCTTAACGTTTACCAAACCGCTTAGAGCGTTCTTTTCCTGTTCCAGCTGTCTGCGATATTCTGCCAGTTCCTCCGCCTTTTGTTTTTTTATGTGTTCCCTGTAATCAAGCACGCTCTGCAGCCTGAAATTAAACCCTTCGCTCATTTGAAAACACTCCTTATTCCAGTAAACTTGTTAGCTCTTCAACTGTGCTTTCAAAACTGACCTTTTCGTTAATCCCCTGCTTCAAAAATTTATTTATCACCTCAATCTTTTCGATTGCATAATCAATCTTCGGGTCGCTTCCCCGGTTGTATGCACCTATACTGATAAGGTCCTCCGCATCCTTGTAAACCGCCATAATATCCTTAATTTTTTGTGCAGCCTCCAGTTGTTCCGGCTTAACTATATTTGGCATCAGCCTGCTGATGCTTTCCAGCACATCAACCGCCGGGTAATGGTTTTTGTTTGCAAGACTTCTTGACAGTACTATATGTCCGTCAAGTATACCCCGTACCGCATCGGTTATGGGTTCATTCAAATCGTCCCTGTCAACCAGGACCGCGTACATGCCGGTTATCGACCCGGTATCCGACGTTCCTGTTCTCTCCAGCAGCTTTGGCAGAACAGCAAATACCGAAGGTGTGTATCCCCGGGTGACCGGAGGCTCTCCAATGGCCAGCCCCACTTCCCTTTGGGCAAGGGCAAACCTTGTCAGGGAATCCATCATCAGCACCACATCTTTGCCAAGGCTCCTGAAGTATTCGGCTATGGCCGTGACCAACTGTGCGCTTTTAAGCCTCACCAGTGCCGGCTGGTCTGAGGTTGCCACCACAACCACCGACCTTTTCAGCCCATCCTTTCCCAGGTCATTCTCCAAAAACTCCCTTACTTCCCTTCCCCTTTCGCCAATAAGTCCTATTATATTTATATCGGCAGAAGTGTTTCTGGCAATCATACCCAAAAGAGTACTTTTCCCTATGCCGCTTCCGGAAAATATACCCACTCTCTGGCCTTTACCGCAGGTCAGTATTCCGTCAATCGATTTTATCCCCAGTTCCAGCACTTCGCTAATCTTTTTCCTTGAAAGGGGATTTGGAGGAGGATTGGTCACCGGAAACATAGTGCTGAACTTAAGAGGTCCCAACCCGTCTATGGGGCTGCCAAGGCCGTCCAGCACTCTTCCAAGCAAACCCTCACCCACCGGTACCTTTAATACACCTCCCGTTGCTATAACCCCACTGCCCGGCCCTATTCCTTCCATATCTCCCAGCGGCATTAAAAGCACCGTGTTGTCTCTGAAGCCCACAACTTCAGCTTTTATCGGTCGTTTGTTCTTGACCGAAAACACGTCACATATTTCTCCGATATTTACCGATGGTCCTATCGCCTCGATGGTAAGTCCTATTACCTTACTCACCCTGCCGCTGTATTTTAATGTATCCAGTTCTTTCAGCAGTGTACCGTATTTGTCAAGGTTCATATTATTCATGGCTGAGCAGCTCCCGGAACGCTTCTTCAATTCTGTCCAGCTGTACCTCTAAACTTGAATTAATAAACCCAGCATCCGTTTCCAACAGGCAGCTACCCTGGGAAAGGGTATCCTCAGCAATTATTTCGATTTGGGATATGCCTTCTATTTCAGCCATAAGTCTGCTTTTTGAGAGTTCAACAACATCGTAGTCCTCAGGGGATACTTTCATTATTACCCTGGCTGAAAACGCACACTTTTCAAGGGCTTTTTTTACCGGCCCCAAAATTGCTTCCCTGTCTGTTTTAAACTGCTCGCCAACTATTTTCCTTGCTATCTCCATAACAATCCTGATTATCTCTTCTTCGGCTTCTTTGACTATCCGTTCCTTGGTCTCCAGGGCCCTCTGCTTTATCTCCAGCGCCTCTTCAATCATTTCCCGGGCTGTATCCAGGCCCTGCTGCCTTCCCTTTGCCTGTCCCTCCTGTATTCCCTTTTCATAACCTTCTTCAAGCCCGGTTTTATAGCCCTCTTCCCGGGCAGCTTCGCGCACCTCCAGGGATTTTTGCTTTGCATCATCCATTATTTGCGATGCCTTTTCCTCGGCGTCCTTGATGATTTTATTTTCTCTGCACCGGATGCGGTCGTCCATCTCAATCTGCTGTTTTGTCTCTTCATCCAAAGCAGTATTATCCTGCTGCACGCTTTCATTTTTTATTTCCAAAGGGTCTCCTATTACCACTGCACCTGATTTATATATGCTAGACAATTATTTCATCCCCTCCCCCTCTGGAGATTACTATTTCACCTGCATCTTCAAGCTTTCTTATTGTATTTACAATTTTCTGCTGTGCCTCTTCCACATCCCTTAGCCTAACCGGACCCATAAACTGCATATCCTCTGTAATCATTTCCTTCAGGCGTTTGGACATATTGTTGAATATTACGTCTGATACTTCATCATTGGCACCCTTGAGGGCAACGGCAAGCACATCGTTCTCCACTTCCCGCAGGAACCTCTGTATCGACCTGTTGTCAAGGCTCATAATATCTTCAAATTCAAACATTCTCTTCTTAATCTCTTCCGCCAGTTCGGTATCCTCCGCTTCCAGGGTTTCCATAATATTCTTTTCGGTCCCACGGTCAACCGAATTCAAAATGTTTACAATAGCCTGTATTCCTCCTGCCGATGTATAGTCATGGGTGACCAGTGAAGATATTTTTTTCTCCAATACCCTTTCAACTTCCTTTATAATATCCGGAGACGTCCTGTCCATTACGGCAATCCGTTTTGCCACTTCTGCCTGCTTTTCGGGCGGCAGTGAAGATAATATAACCGATGCCTGCTGTGGATTTAGGTAGGCCAGTATAAGGGATATTGTCTGAGGATGTTCGTTCTGTATAAAATTGAGTATCTGGTTGGGGTCGGCTTTCCTGACAAAATCAAAGGGACGTACCTGCAGATACGAAGTAAGCCTGTTTACTATATCCAGTGCCTTTTGGCCGCCGAGGGCTTTTTCGAGGACCTCCTTGGCATACTCTATTCCCCCCTCGGAGATATACTCCTGGGCAACGCATATTTGATAGAAATCCTGGATTATCTTGTTCTTTTCCTCAGGGGTCACCGTCCTCATGTTTGCGATTTCCAATGTAAGTTCTTCAATTTCCTCATCGGTTAGATGTTGGAAAATTCTGGCCGAATTCTCCGGCCCGAGGGCTATTAGTAAAACCGCTGCTTTTTCCCTTCCCGTTAACTCTCCTTTGCCCCTTGTCATAGTCATATCACCCACTATTCATTAAGCCATGTTTTTAACAACTGGGCTGCAGTTTCAGGTTTCTTTGTTATGAACTTTTCCACCTGTTTATGCGTCCTGTGTTTATCCTTATCAAGGCTTATCTCTTCCACTTCTTCCGGTATTACCTGCTGTGCTTCGGTAATCAGCATTTCCTCTTTTTTATTTCTTCTGCTTCTTATAATTAAAAAGGAGCCGATAACTCCAGCCAGCAACAAAGCTCCAATACTGCCCGCATAGGTATACAGCTTTATCTTCTCCATACGTTCCCTGCTTTCAAAACCCTGCGCTATCTCCTCCGCCAGGCTTGTGTCAAAGGGCAGCGACTGTACCGTCACAACTTCATTGTCAATTCCGGCCGCTGCAGCTACTATATTTATAATATTTTCCCTGTCCTGCTGACCCAGTTCCTGGGTTAGAGAAGTACTGTTCAATAGGACCGCCACCGACAGGCTTTGCACCTGCCCCTGGGCTTTTACTATCTCCTCCTTAATCTGGTTCAGTTCGTAGTTGACTGTCCTGCTTACCGTATCATACTTGGAAGTCTGGTCATCTATTTGGGCATAGCTTATTACATCATCCATATTGCTGTCGGTCCCGGGAATCCCCCCGCCTGCAGTGTTTGTTGCATGCTCCTCAAGCTCCTGCATGCTGGATACAAGGCCTCCGGTCTCTCCCGGGATCGGAGGCTCAAATCTTACTATACTGGTTACCATGCTGTCAAAATCCAGTTTCAGATTGACCCTGACATCCACATTGTTCTTACCGTAGGCGGTCTCAAGAAATTCCCTTATGCTTTTTTGAAGTTTTTCCTGGCTGTTATGTTCAATCTCCAACTGTTTTAGCAGTATACTCTGCTGAGTGTCTGTCTGCAGCGACAATTCCTGTCCCGTTTGATCTATTATTGAAATATTTTTTTTATCAAGGCCCTTTACACTTTTGGATACAAACTGGACTATCCCTTCAATCTGATTTTGGGTAAGCTTTGCTCCGGGCTGCAGTTTTAAAAGTATTCCGGCGCTGGCTTCGTAGTCCCTGCTGCTCAGCGCAAACTGGCTGTCCTGTGGTATATACAGGTTAACCTGGGAATACTCAATCCCTTCTATTGTTTCTATTGCCTGTGCTATTGCGTATTCCTGGCCCACCCGTATCCTTTCTCTTCTTTCCATGTCGGTGGTCCCCAGGCTTGTATTGTCCAGGGCTTCCACCAGGCTGAAGCCGCCCCTTGGCAGGCCCTCGGTTGCCAGCTGCATTCTCAGACTGTTGACTTCCTGCTTTGGAACCAGAATGCTGGAGCTGCTGTCATCGGTTTCCCATTTTATTTTCAGTTCATCCAGCTTCTTTGTAATTTCCCCTGCGTCCTTTAAATCGAGGTCGCTGTATAGGGGAACCATTTCCGGCCGAGAAGTAAAGATTACCAGCAGGGCTATACTGATTATAAAAACCGCCGCGCTTGTTCCTATTTTGATCTTTTGTTTTTTGGTACGTCCCTGCCAGAATTCGTTTAATTGGTTTCTGATCCTATCTAGGGTTTCTCCCATTATGGTCACCCCGTCTCTATTTTGTCGGTTTTGCCCTTAAGTCTATATCTGCATTCTCATAATCTCCTGATATGCTTCTATTATTTTGTTTCTTATCTGTATGGTAAACTGCAGTGCAATCTCCGCCTTTTGTACATCTATCATAACCTGGTGCAGGTTTTGTGTCTCCCCGGTTGCAAGGCTTACAGCGGAACTGTCCGCTTCTTTTTGAAGCCTGTCAACTTCATCCAATGCGCCCCTTAAATAATCGGAAAAACTAGAGAGCTGTTCTTCACCCCTTGCCGGCTTAACATCGGTATTTACCGACACCGGCACCATATCCTGTATTGTAATTCTCATTTGTCTCTACCTCCCTATCACTTTCCAATTTCCAGAGCTTTAACCGCCATACCCTTTGTGGCATTAAGGGCAGTTACATTTGCTTCGTAGGCCCGGGTAGCCGATATCATATTAACCATCTCGGTTACGATATCCACGTTGGGCATAAGTACATAACCCTCCTCATCTGCATCCGGATGCCCCGGTTCATAAGTGCGTCTGAAGGGGGTTTTGTCATCTACTATTCCCACAGCCTTTACTCCGCCGTCCTTCAGGAAGCGCCTGCGGCTTTCTGCCGAAAGGAAGCTCGTAAAGGGGGTGTTTCTGCAGTTTTCCCTGAAAACCACCGTCTGCCGCCTGTAGGGGAGCCCGTTTGCCGTTCTGGTTGTGTTGGCATTGGCAATATTCTTTGCTATTACGTCCATTCTCAGCCTTTGAGCCGTAAGCCCCGTTGCACTGGTATTTATGGTATCAAAAATTCCCATAGGACTACCTCCTGCCTTCATTTATAACAGTCCTGATTCTTGCCAGTTTTGCCGAGAGTTGGTCTACCAGGGCCTGATACAGTATGGTGTTATTGGCCAATTTTGCCGTTTCCACGTCGATATTAACGCTGTTTCCGTCAAGCCGCGTACTGATGCTTTTGTCCCTTATAATACGGGGAGCCACTCTTTCCAGTCTCTCCCCGCCTATAGGTATGTGTTTCGGGTTGGTTGGTTTAGCCGACATCTTGCTTCCGTTAATTGCCTTCCTTAAATGCTCTTCAAACTCCACCCTACAGGCCTTGTAATTCGGAGTGTCAACGTTTGCGATATTGTTTGCTATCACCTTGTTTCTAACCAGGGATGCGTCCAGAGCCTTCTGCAGTATGTTTATCGTGTTGTCGTTTCGCAAAACCATCACCTCCGTATAACCCTACTAGGAATAAATATTCGATAGTTTTCATCATATTCCTTCATAGTTTTCTAAAATTATCCCACGATTCTATTTTTTAATATAATATCCCTTAAATTACTTTAGATTTTGTTCGGTACTTGCATTTATATATAAATAAAAACGCCTATCCCCCAAGAGCCGGCAATAGGCATCATTATACCTCCGGCAACCCGGCCGCCATAGCATATTAATTACCTTAGGCCCGTGGTTTTGCGTCCCAAACTTTAGTAAGGTTTGCCTTTTTCGGAATATTTTATTATTTTATTCTACAATAGTTTAATAATCCCTTCTTTTTACAGACAATTTTCGCTAAATAATGAACCTGCTTATATCCTTCTCGTCAATAAACTCCTCAAGCTGCTTTGTAACGTAATCCGCATCTATGTCAATACTCTTACCGGCCATATCGGCTGCATTAAAAGAAATTTCCTCAAAAAGCTTTTCGGCAATGGAATGCAGCCTTCTGGCACCTATGTTTTCTTCTGCCTGGTTTACGTAATAGGCGATTTCCGCTATCCGATCCAGCGCATCTTCCTTAATGTTTATGTTAATGCCCTCTGTTTTCAAAAGCGATTTGTACTGCATAATAAGAGCATTCTTCGGCTGCGTCAGTATACTTTTAAAATCATCCCTGCTGAGACTTCCCAGTTCAACCCTAATGGGAAAACGGCCCTGCAGCTCGGGTATTAAATCCGAAGGTTTTGCTATATGAAAAGCTCCCGCAGCAATGAACAGTATATGATCCGTTTTTACCGGTCCATGCTTGGTCATTACGGTACTGCCCTCAACCAGCGGCAGAATATCCCTCTGCACCCCTTCCCTCGAAACGTCGGGCCCTGCCTTGTATTCGCCCGAAGCGATCTTGTCAATCTCGTCCAGAAAAATAATACCGGTCTGTTCCGCCTTGGCGATGGCTTCTGTGGTAATCTGCTCGTTGTCCACCAGTTTACCTGCTTCTTCCTGGGCAAGTATTTTTCTTGCTTCACTTACCTGTACCCTTTTTTTCTTCTTTTTGCCCGGCAGCATTCCTCCCAGTATATCCTGAAAATTTATATTCATTTCTTCTGTTCCCATACCGGTAAAGAATTCCACCGCTGCCGTGCCCCGGTCCTCTACTTCCACTTCAACCGTTTGGTTTTCCAATTCCCCAATTCTTAATTTTGACCTTATTATACTTCTTTCTTCTTCTATCGCCTGCATGTCTTCTTTATGCCTGTCCCTGTTCTCCCGGTCCTCGGAAGTGCCGAACAATGCTTCAAGGGGGTTTTTGTACGGGGTTTCCCTGGGAGCGGGCACCAAAAGCCTGACTATTCTTTCATCGGCAGCAGCTTCCGCTTTGCTTTGCACTTCCTTAATCTTTTTCTCCCTGACCATTCTGATGGAAGTTTCCACCAGGTCCCTTATCATAGAATCCACGTCCCTGCCCACATAACCAACCTCTGTGAACTTTGTGGCTTCTACTTTGACAAAGGGAGCATCCACAAGCTTGGCCAGCCTTCTGGCTATCTCGGTTTTTCCCACTCCGGTAGGCCCTATCATCAATATATTCTTGGGCTTAATCTCCTCCTGAAGTTCTTCGGGCAGCTGCCTTCTTCTGTATCTGTTTCTAAGGGCAACCGCCACCGACTTTTTGGCCTTGTCCTGTCCTATTATGTATTTGTTCAACTCCTTTACAATTTCTGAGGGGGTTAACTCTTTCGCCATTTTTTTGCACCTCTCCTTTGACATTACAACTCCAGGACCGATATGTTGTCATTGGTATATACACAGATGGTGGATGCGATTTCCAAAGCCTTTTTTGCAATTTCTTTGGCTTCCATTTCGGTATTCTTATATAACGCCTTTGCCGCTGCCATTGCATAGGGACCTCCCGAACCCACGGCTATCACGTTGTCGTCCGGCTCTACCACTTCTCCGCTTCCTGATATCACCAGAAGAGACTCGCTGTCTATTGCAATAAGCATTGCCTCCAGTTTCCTCAGTATCTTATCGGTTCTCCATTCCTTAGCAAGTTCAACCGAGGCCCTTTTCAGATTTCCTCCATACTGTTCCAGTTTACCCTCCAGCTTTACCGTCAGTGTCATGGCATCCGCCACCGAGCCGGCAAATCCGACAAGTACCCTGTCGTTGTATATCTTTCTCACTTTTTTTGCCGTATGCTTCATTATAGTACTCTCGCCCATTGTAACCTGCCCGTCTCCGGCTATGGCAGCCATTCCGTTTTTTCTTGCTGCCACTATTGTGGTTCCTCTCAGCATAAAAACACCATCCTAAAAAACTATTTTCTTACTTACCGCCGTAGTTTTCACACTCTTCATTAAGACAAACCGGTGGTTGTTTTTTACCGCCCTTCTTTTCCCAAAGCCTGTTTCCGCAGATACTGCATTTTCCTTCAGCGGGCTTGTTCCATGTCATAAAATCACAGTCCGGGTACCTGCTACAGCCGTAAAATATCCTTCCTTTTTTAGTTCTTTTTAATACTATATCGCCCTCGGTGCATTTAGGACATTTAACACCCACTTTCTCAAGATAAGGCTTGGTATTGCGGCATTCCGGAAAGCCCGGACACGCAAGGAATTTGCCGAACCTTCCATGCTTTATTACCATGTTCCTTCCGCACAGTTCGCAGATTTCGTCGGTCTCCTTGTCCTGTATAACTATTTTTTCCATTTCTACTTCGGCTTTTTTCACCATTGTTTCGAGGGGCCGGTAAAATTCTTCCACAACCTTCCTCCATTCGAGCCCGTTTTCCTCAATTTCATCCAGTTTTTCTTCCATTTCGGCGGTAAATTCAACATCTACTATTTCTCTAAAATACTCAACCATTACTTCATTTACGATTCTGCCAAGATATGTGGGAAGCAGTGATTTCTTATCCCTTTCCACATACCCCCTTTGAAGTATTGTTGATATTACGGGAGCATAGGTGCTGGGCCTGCCTATACCGTCCTCTTCCAGGGTCTTTATCAGTGACGCTTCGGTATACCTTGCCGGAGGCTGTGTGAAATACTGCTTGTCTTCAAGTTTGTTTACCTTCAGCAAATCTCCTTTGTTAAGCGGAGGAATCCTGCTGTCTTGCTTTTCCACGTCGTCAAACACCTCTAAAAAGCCCTTGAATGTAACCGTTGAACCCGAAGCCTTAAACAAATAACCATCACAGTCAACGTCTATACTCACGGTTTGGTACTGTGCATTGCTCATTTGTGATGCAACAAATCTCTTCCAGATAAGGCTGTATATTTTGTACTGATCCGGTGTCAGAGAATCCTTCAAACTCTCCGGGCTCCTGGAAACCGAAGTTGGTCTTATTGCTTCATGGGCGTTTTGTGCACCTTTTTTGCCCTTGTAAACCCGGGACATTTTGGGCAGGAAACCGCCGCCCCATTCTTCCTTGATATAATTCCTCACCTGTGCCAGGGCAGTATCCGAGACCCGTACCGAATCTGTCCTCATATAAGTAATCAGGCCTTCACTGCCGTCTCCTTTTATGTCAATGCCCTCGTACAACTGCTGTGCAGCGGTCATGGTTCTTTTCACGGTAAAACCCAGTCTGTTGTGCGCATCCTGCTGCAGACTGCTGGTGGTATAGGGAGGATTTGGACTCCTGGTTTTTTTACCGCGTCTTATTTCGGATACCCTGAATTCCTTACCCCTTAAATCTACAAGTATTTCCTTCATCTCTTCTTCGCTTTTAACATTAATCTTCCTGCCCCTGCGGGAATGAAGCTCTACTTTGAAACTGTCCTTTTTTTTGTCCCTGTACAGTATTGCATACAGTTTCCAGTATTCTTCCGAAACAAATTTATCTATTTCTTCTTCACGATCGCATATTAGTTTCAGCGCAACAGATTGTACCCTTCCGGCACTAAGCCCTTTTTTTACTTTTTTCCACAAAAGCGGGCTTATTTCATAACCCACCAGCCGGTCCACTATTCTGCGTGCCTGTTGGGCTTCCACAAGCTTAACGTCTATGGGCCGTGGGTTTTTCACCGCCTTTTTTACCGCATTCTTTGTTACCTCGTTAAACTCTATTCTGCAGGACGACCGGGCATCAATATCAAGTATGTAGGCAAGATGCCATGATATGGCCTCGCCTTCCCTGTCCGGATCGGTTGCCAGCAGTATCTTTTCGGCTTCCCTGGCGGTTTTTCTTATCTTTTCCAGCACCGGTCCCTTACCCCTTATGGTTATATACTTGGGTTCGAAACCCTTTTCCTTGTCCACCCCCATCTGACTCTTTGGCAGGTCCCGCACATGGCCCATTGACGCTTCAATTCTGTAACCCCTGCCCAGAAATCTTTTTATTGTCTTTGCCTTGGCCGGTGATTCCACTATTACCAGGCATTTTATCAATTCTTCCACCTCCGTCATTCCTTGGTCACATAATAATTGCCCGGCAGCTTTTCTATAAACCCTTTTACTTCAAGAAAAGCCAGTATGGCATTTAACTCGTTTATTTGAAGGCAGCTTTCGGTAAGCAGCTGTTCTATATGAACCGGCTGCGCCCCGATAAGCCTCATCACTTTTTTCTCAGTTTTCCCAGCGGGGTTTTCTTTTAATCCGCCGTTATCAGGTTTTGTATGTCTTATATCCAATTCTATTCCCGGAAACTCCTCCAGAATATCCTCCATCTGGTTTACAATTTTCGCGCCCTGTTTTATCAGGCTGTTGGTTCCTGAACTGGTTACACTGTTAATATTGCCCGGTACCGCAAATACTTCCCGGTTCTGCTCAAGGGCAAAATCTGCAGTAATAAGGGCTCCGCTTCTTTCGGAAGCCTCCACTACCACAACGCCAATCGACAGCCCGCTTATCAGCCTGTTTCTGGCCGGGAAATTCCCTTTAAGGGGGCTGGTTCCCGGCGGATATTCGCTAATCAAAAGACCGATGTCCGAAATTTCCTTCATCAGCTGATAGTTTTCCCTCGGGTAAACTATATCGAGGCCGTTGCCAAGCACCGCAGCTGTCGGACCGCCGACTGCCAGAGCACCCTTGTGGGCATAACTGTCTATGCCCCTCGCCAGCCCGCTTACCACTGTACAGCCCGCCCTTGCAAGCTGTTCAGCCAGTTTGAAGGCCACCTTCTTCCCGTAATAGCTAGCATTCCTTGAACCGACAATGGCTATGCAGTTCTGTCTTATTATTCCTTTGTCACCCTTAACATACAAGAGATATGGAGGGTTGTATATTTCCCTGAGCAGTTCGGGGTAGTCTTCGGATGTAATTGCTACAGTAGAAATATTATGCCTTTCAAGATTATTTATGCAGTGTGCCAGTTTTTCCTCGTTCCGGTTTGCAGTAATAAGCCTAATAAGTTCCCTGTCAACGCCCTTTACCTTTCTCAGCTCTTCCGGGCATGCTTCCCATACCGCCTGTGCC
Source organism: uncultured Clostridium sp. (assembly GCA_964529035.1). Lineage (GTDB taxonomy): Bacteria > Bacillota > Clostridia > Ch29 > Ch29 > CAZGUG01. The sequence goes on along the minus strand of CAZGUG010000001.1, from coordinate 23,488 downwards.
GAACCAAACCTATCGATAAGCCTGTTTATTCTTTTGCTTCCCAGGTTCCTAATCCCGGTCAGCCAAATAAGATATTTGTCCTGTTCCATTTTTTTCACCTCTTAACCGGAAATCCTGTACTGCAGTGCTTCGGCCACATCTTTCAGTCCCACGCTGTTTCTGCCCTCAAGGTCGGCTATCGTTCGTGAAACCTTAAGCACCTTAACATATCCCCTGGCACTTAAATCCAGATTCTTATATGCATTATTGATAAAATCCATTGCATCTGCCCCTACCGAGCAAAACCCTTCTATATCCTTTATTGAAAGCTGAGAGTTGTACATTTTGCCCATTTCTTTCAATCTCTTATACTGCAGCTTTCTGGCACAGATTACTCTCTCTTTTACCTGTACGGAAGTAAGTCCGCTGCTTTTTTTCTCCAGGTCCTCCATCCCAATCCTTGAAACCTCAACCCGCAGGTCGATCCTGTCCATCAGCGGGCCGGATATCCTGCCGAAATACCTCCTGATATCCCGCGGGGAACATCTGCATTCCCTTTTATTGTCCCCGTAATACCCACAGGGACACGGATTGGCACTGGCTGCAAGGAGAAACTTGGCCGGGAAAGAGAATGTCGCATTAATCCTTGCAACGGTTATGGTTTCATTTTCGGCAGGCTGTCTGAGGGCCTCAAGGGACCTTTTGGGGAATTCGGGTATTTCATCCAGGTATAAAACACCGTGATGGGCAAGGCTTATTTCACCGGGTTTCGGAATTAACCCTCCGCCCACCAGCGAAGCTGCTGATATTGTATGGTGGGGCGTTCTAAAGGGGGGCCTTCTTATAACCGATTTTCCCTTGAGCTTGCCTGCAATACTGTATATCTTTGTCACTTCCAGCGACTGTTCCGTGTTCAAGTCCGGCAGGATGGTCGGCAGTCTCTTTGCAAGCATTGTCTTCCCCGAACCCGGGGGGCCAATCAGTATTATATTGTGCATGCCGGCGGCGGCTATCTCCAGCGCCCGTTTTGCATTTTCCTGACCCTTTACATCCGTCAGGTCAAGGCCCCGTTCATCGGGATCATCCCTTTCAGCCGGCTTGGCATCGCCGGTACAGCAAACAAAACTGTCGGGTTTTTGAAGCAGTCCAACCGCTTCCCCAAGGGATTTAACACCATAGACTTCCATTTCATCTACCATGAGGGCTTCTGCTGCATTGTCCGCCGGCAGCACTATTCTTTTGAACCCCATCTCCTTAAGGGAAATCGTCATTGTAAGCACGCCCTTAATGCTCTTTAACTGCCCTCCCAGAGAAAGCTCGCCAATAAATGCCGTATCTTCCAGGGGGAAAGCAGGAGCAATCTGCTTTGACGAAAGCAGTATCCCCAGTGCAATCGGCAGGTCATAAAAGGCTCCTTCCTTCCTTATATCCGCCGGTGCCATGTTAACCGTTATCCGGTTAAGTGGAAACTCAAACCCGGAATTCTTTATAGCCGACCTTACCCTTTCTTTTGATTCGTTTACCGATGCGTCCGGAAGTCCCACTATTGAGCAGGACGGCAGCCCTCTGGATATAAATGTTTCAATTTCAACGCAATAACCCTGAAGACCAAAAAAGCAACAGCTGAATATTTTGGACAGCACATAAATCACCTACCTAAAAGTACGGGGACACACCTTTATGTTCAGTATTCCTTTATGGTAAAGGAATGTCCCCATTAGAATTCCTTGCTGCGGAATGTCCCCGATTGATAAGCTTTCGAGTCATTAAAGCCTATCCGTTGCTTCAAAGGCGTTCTTAAGCAGTCTTATTTGGCTGATTTCTCTACCAAGCACCATGATTTCAACCACGTCAAATCGTATCCTTTGATAAATTGTACTGTTCTTTGCCATGTAAGCCGCAGCAGTTCTTGTAATCCTGCGCTGTTTCTCTGTATCCACCGCCTCACCGGGTGTACCGTATTTGGTACTTCTCCTGGTTTTAACTTCTATAAAAGCCAGTACTTCTCCATCAATCCCGATAAGGTCTATCTCGCCCCGCCTGTCCCGGTAGTTGGTTGCGATTATTTCATATCCAGCGCCCTCGAGATATCTTTTTGCCGCATCTTCCCCCATTTTACCCAGGCTTTTGTCCGGGGTCATTTTTTTCATCCCCTTTTTTAAGGTTAAGATAATATATAAAGGATAAGATTTCTGCAACTATACCATATAGTTCCGGCGGGATTTCTTTTCCAATGCCTGTGCATCCCAGCTTCTTTGCAAGTCCTTCTTCACTGTACCGGGGCACCCCCGCTTTTGCGGCAATCTCAAGAATCCTGTCGGCAACCATACCTTCACCATAGGCCGATACTCTGGGTGCCCTGTCACCGGCATTATATTCGATAGCTGCGGCAATACGTTTTTTGCCCATTTCTACACCCTCAAATCGACAAATTTCTCTGCCGGCTGCTGTACCGTATCCGGAATTTTCCTGCAGTACGCTTCGGTCAGTCTGAAGCCGTTATTTTCCAAACCATGTTTTAACCTTTCTATTTCGGACTCAACCAGCCTTTGCGTATCCTCTTTTTGCACGTGAAATACACACGTTACATTATTACCGCTCACCTTTACATGAATCCTTACCCTACCCAGTATCGAAAGGTGTGTATCTATATCTAGTTCCACTGCATCCGGCTGCTTCTCCTTTGGAGAACCCTTTCTCTTTCCAAAACCCACTATACATTCGTATACCTCCCCCCGGAATATAAAAGGGAAAACACAGCAGTTTTGATCTAAAAACGCCTGATCAAGCAGCGCAGTTCTTTCCATTAAAAGCTGTGCCGCTGCCTTTATCACCGGATTGGGTCCCTTACTGTCCGTGGACTTTACAAGTCCTTCCGCCCTTTCCCCGGCTGCAGCCCTTTCTATCAGTTCGGACACGTTTACCGGCTTTATTTCGTTACCATATTCCCTTGCGCCCGTAGCTCCATCCTTATGCTCGTTTTGCACAGCGCTTTCCTGTTTGGTCCGAGGTGCAGCCTTGTTATATTCATTTTTTTCTGTTCTCTCCAATCTTGCATTTTCAAAAAGTATTTTCAACAGTGTTTCCAAAAACCCTTTATTTTCTCTCATGTTTTTTGCCAGCACCAGGTTATGGGGACTAATATCGGGGCTAAACTTCTTTAGTTTTACTATATCGTCGGTCGTAACCCGGTCAAATTCCCGAATTAACAAACCCAATTTTTCCCTTTCAACGGATTCCCTGGCCGAATCCTGATTTTTATGTGCCGGCGCTTTCTTAACGTCCACAATCCATTTAACAATTTCGTCCAGAGTTGTTTCTTTTATACTCAAATTTTTCGGTATCATGTATTCTTTAAGGATACTCGAATTTTCGGCCAGATACCTGATTGATTTTTCTGCTTTCAGTACTTCCCTGATACTGTCGGGCGATACCGGCAGTCCGTTCTCGATCAGCTTTTCGGCTGTGGATACGCTTTCTTCATCCGCCTTCATCCCGTATTCCGGGAAGATTTCTCTAAATATGTTCTGTCTTCCGTTCTTCACAAAGGCTATAGAGAGCTCTATTCTGTCCGGCTTAATACTTTTTACCTGTAACACCATGTCCTGACCCGGCTGCAGTTTCAAATCACGGTCCAGCCTTGTTTTTATTTGTATGCTGTTGTCTATCAAAAGCATAACCGTCCGGTCTTTTATTTCCATTATCCTTACACTTATTAAATCTCCCACCTTTAAAGGCGGTACTTCATCAAAATTTTTTGTATAAAGTTCCAGTGCCGCTGGCCTGATTTCCATTTTAACTACCCCCGGATACTTCTAATAAAGGAATACCTGTGAAACGGGCAGGGCCCGTGTTCTGCTATTGCCCTTATATGCTCCCTGGTACCGTAACCCTTGTTCCGGTCGAAATTGTATTGTGGATAGCTTTTATGCAGATTATCCATATATCTGTCCCGGGCCACTTTTGCAATAATGCTGGCCGCGGCAACCGACAGACACTTTTCGTCCCCTTTGATTACACTTTTTTGAAACAACCTGCAGTCGGGCAGAGCAATGGCATCCAGCAGCAGGCAGTCGGGTTTTAGCTCAAGACCGTCCACCGCCATTTTTGCCGCCCTGTATGTCGCCTTAAGGATATTTGTTTTGTCAATTTCTCTATTGTCCACCATGCCAATACCGTAATCAACCGCCATCTCTGTTATCTTTTCAAATAACTGCTCCCTTTTAGGAGAAGACAACTTTTTTGAGTCGTTGACCCCCGGCACATTAAACCCCCCGGGCAGAATAACCGCAGCGGCGGTAACCGGCCCAGCCAGAGGTCCCCTGCCGGCTTCGTCAATCCCGGCAATCCACACAAAGCCTTTCTCCTTCAGACTGTTTTCTATCTGTTTCATTCTATTGATTCTTTCGAGTTCTTTTATCTCTTTCTTTACCCTTCTTTCCAGCCTTTTACCGTAATTTCTTACTACAGCCCTGTTATCCGACAAAAGATCCGGAATAATCCCGAGCAGTTCTTCTTTATCCAAACCCTTTGTATACTCCCTGATTTCCTCAAATTTCAGGTCCAAAACCTGCCCTCCCCCCCTTAACCTATAGCTGCATTTAAACAACAAAAGCACCTTACTCCCAGGTGCTTCAGGGTGACTCCAGCGATATCCTTCCCAGCCTGCCGGATCTGTAATCGTTTAAAAGTATTACCGAAGCCCTCTTGGTATCGGTTTTTCCACCCCTTAAAAGGCATCCTCTGGCACTGCCGATTTGCTGCAACACATCATAAGAATCACCATTCGAGTTTGGAACGTCATAGTATTCGGCCAGAACCGGTTTGCAGCATTCCTTCAACCTGTCTACAAGATGTACGGCCAGTTCTTCACTGTCCAGTATTTCCTCTTTGACAGCCCCTGTCAGTGCTAGGTTTATTCCCTCTGTCCTGCTTTGAAACTTATGCCACAATACCCCGGGGGTATCCAAAAGGTCTATTTGGCCGGTAAGTTTTATCCACTGCCTGCCTCTTGTTACGCCGGGCCTGCCGCCTGTCTTTGCGGCGCTTTTCTTTGCAATCCTGTTTATCAGTGAAGATTTGCCCACGTTGGGAATGCCCGCTATCATAACCCTGATGGGCTTTTGCTTCCTGCCCCGGCGCTGCCATTTCTCCTTTGTATCAGCTCCCAGGTCGGAAACTCCGGCCACCAGTTCACTGATGCCGTCTCCTTTTATCGAATCAATCGCAAAGGCGGGTACAGATTTATCTTTATAGTAGTCAATCCACCGGATTGTAATGGTGGGATCGGCAAGATCCGACTTGTTAAGCGCGACAATTCTTTTTCCGGGCGGAATAATCCTTTCAAGCTCGGGATTGCTACTGCTTTGAGGTATCCTTGCATCCAGCAGCTCAATTACAAAATCCACAAGCCTTATATTTTCCTTTATCTGTCTCAGGGTTTTCGCCATATGACCCGGAAACCATTGAATTTCCATAGCAGTATCCTTTCATCGGTTTATTATTTTCGGCGGCAGGGGCCACATCCTGCCCACCGCCTCTCCGCGGATATTCTCAAGGGGTACAAAACCCACATCCGAAAATCTGCTGTCCCTGCTGTCGTTTCTGTTATCACCCAATACAAACACCGTGTCCGGAGGTACAACCACCTCGGGGAAGTCCGCCACCGGCCTTTCGTTTATGTAGGGTTCCTCCAGTTGTGCTCCGTTAACATAAACCCTTTGGTTTTTTATCTCTACCCTGTCCCCCTCCAGTCCTATTACCCTTTTTATGAAAATAAGGGAAGGGTCCGCCGGATATTTGAACACAACAATATCCCCGTACTCGGGAACGCCGAATAAATAGCCTATTTTAACCACAGCCAGCCTGTCCTTATCCTTGAGGGTAGGAAGCATTGAATACCCGTCCACCAACACCGTTTCAAAAACAAAGGCCTTTATCACAATTGCAATTATTATCGCAATTATTATCGACTCTATCCATTCTCTTTTCTGACTCTTGGTGCTTTCGGTCATTTGTACCCCTCCAGTATTCATACAGCGCTTTACTCAACCTAAAAATTCTTATACGGGGTTTTATCAAAACAAATTATGGGACTGCCGGCAGTCCCATAATATTTATCTTCTTCTTTCTTTGACCCGGGCAGCTTTACCTATTCTATCCCTTAAATAATAAAGTTTTGCACGTCTTACCCTGCCCTTTCTGACAACCTGGATATCCGCCACCTTTGGAGAATGTAAAAGGAAAGTCCTTTCCACCCCTACTCCATAGGATACCCTTCTTACGGTAAAGGTTTCGTTGATACCGCCGTTCTGCCTCTTTATCACTATACCTTCGAATACCTGTATCCTTTCCCTGTTGCCTTCTTTAATCTTAACGTGTACCCTAACGGTATCACCTATTTGAAACTTTGGTATATCCTTTTTTATCTGTTGGCTTTCCACCATCTTGACAAGATCCATATTTAGTACCTCCTTCCCTCTTAGACGTTCGTACTGCACCGGGCAGAAGAGGACCGTCCGTTATGCCACATGGTATTATAGCACATAGCTGATTATTCCACAATTTGTTTTTGCTTATCTCATTCCAAAAGGTCCGGTCTTCGTTTCCTGGTAGTCTCCAGCGCCTTTTTTCTTCTCCACTCTTCTATCCTTTTATGGTTGCCGGACAGTAAAACCTCCGGCACATCCATGCCCATAAACTCCGCCGGTCTTGTATACTGGGGATATTCCAAAATTCCCTCTGTAAAGGATTCCTCCTCCAGCGACCTGGAACTGCCAACTGCTTCCGGAAGCAGCCGTACTGCAGCATCCACCATTACCATGGCAGGCAGTTCACCGCCGGTAAGCACATAATCGCCAATGGATATCTCCTGGTCCACCATACTGTCGATTATTCTCTGGTCAATTCCTTCATAATGCCCGCATACTATAATCAAATGCTCCGTTTCGCTGAGCTGTACAGCCTTTTCCTGTACAAAGGGTTCTCCCCTGGGGCTGGTGAGAATAACCGGTGCATCCGGGCATTTTTTTTTGACAGAAGCTATGGCATCATACAATGGCTGGGGTGTCATCACCATACCTGCACCCCCTCCGTAGGGATAATCGTCAACTCTTTTGTGTTTGTCCCGGGAAAAGTCCCTTATATTGACCGGCGTTATCTGTACAATGCCGTTTTGTACGGCCTTTCCAATAATACTGCTTCGCAAAAATCCGTTAAACATTTCCGGGAAAAGGGTAAGTATATAAATTTTCATTCCATCAACCCCTCCGGTAAATCAACCCTTATTGTCTTTTTATCTATGTCTATTTCCTTTACCATGTCCCTGACCGCCGGTATAAGTATTTCACCCTTCTCCCCCTCGACGACATACAAGTCATGTGCATCGCGGGTGAGCACGTCGGTAACCTCTCCAAGCAAGGTACCGTCTGTGGTCACAACCCTGCATCCCATTATTTCAAACACAAAGTAATGACCCTCCCCAAGTTCGGCAAGGTTGTTCCTGTCCACTTCCAGGTATTTTCCCTTAAATGCCAGTACCGAGTCCAAATCGTCATAACCTTTGAGTTTTATTGCAGCAATGCCGGTTTTATGAGTCCTTTCTCTTTCCACCTCCACCGGCAGCCTGACGTTTCCGGTATCTATATAGCAGCATTTAAGGTTCTCAAACCGGTCGGGAATATTGCTGACAACAACCACCTTCAGTTCTCCCCTTACACCCAGGGTATTGGCTATATACCCAATTTTGTAATACTCCATCAGCACATCACCAGCTTTTTCGAACAATTACTTTAGTCGATTATTTCCACTACCACCCTTTTGTTTTCCTTCATCGCCGAAGCCTTTACTATGGTTCTGATAGCCTTAGCTATCCTTCCCTGTTTGCCTATTACTTTCCCCATATCTTCTGGAGCTACCTTGAGTTCCACTATTATTGACTGCTCTCCGTCCACCTGTTTCACGTCAACGCTTTCCGGATGGTCAACAAGGGAACGGGCTATGAATTCAACAAGTTCCTTCATTTACTGCACCTCCGGTTTTTCCTCATTGCTCTCCTTTTCGGGCTTGTCTTCAGCCTGTTTTGAGCTCTCTCCAACGCCCTGCTCCTGAAGGCGTTCATAGATACCGTTGGATTTAAACAACGCTTTAACGGTGTCTGATGGTTTGGCACCCTTGTCCAGCCATTTTGCTGCTTTTTCCGAATCTATTTTTATCTCCTTTGTTTGGGATATGGGATTATAATACCCGATTTCCTCAATAAATCTCCCGTCCCTCGGAGACCTGGAATCCGCAACCACAATCCTGTAGAAGGGCCTTTTCTTTGCTCCCATCCTTCTAAGTCTAATTCTTACTGCCATTATCTCACCTCCTTGGTGTTCAGGTTTAAGCTGTTATATAAAGGGGAAGTTAGGCTTTCCTTTTTTGGGGCCTTTCCCCATTTCAGCAAACTGCCTCATGAGCTTTTTTGTCTGCTCAAACTGTTTAAGCAGCCTGTTCACCTGCTGTATCCTGGTACCGCTCCCTGCTGCAATTCTCTTTCTTCTGCTTCCGTTGATAATTGACGGGTCCCTTCTTTCTGCCTGCGTCATTGAGCTGATTATTGCCTCCACGCGGGCAAGTTCCTTTTCGTCTACTTCCACCGGCCCTGCACTGCCCGCTTTCATGCCGGGTATCATACCCATAATCTGGTCTATCGGTCCCATGTTCCTGACCTGCTGCAGCTGTTCGAGAAAATCATCCAGCGTAAACTGCCGGCTCTTCAGCTTTCTTCCAAGTTCCAGTGCCTTTTTTTTATCCAAATTTTGCTCTGCCTTTTCTATAAGGGTAAGCACGTCACCCATTCCCAGAATACGGGATGCCATACGGTCGGGATAAAACAGCTCGATATCCTCTATCTTTTCACCGGTGCCGGCGAACATAATCGGTTTACCGGTAACAGCCTTCACAGAAATGGCCGCCCCTCCCCTTGTATCTCCGTCAAGCTTGGTAAGAAAAACCCCGTCAATACCAATCCTCCTGTTAAAGCTTTCGGCAACGTTAACCGCATCCTGCCCGGTCATTGCGTCAACAACCAAAAGTACCTGTTCGGGATTAACCCCCTTACGCATGGCCTGTAGTTCTTCCATCAGCGTATCGTCGATATGCAGCCTTCCCGCGGTATCAAAAATAATGACATCCCTGCCGCTTTTTTTTGCCTCGGCAACCCCTGCCTTTGCAATGGTGGCGGGGTTAGTCCTGTCTCCCATCGAAAACACCGGTATCCCCGCTCTGTCGCCCACTATCTGAAGCTGCTTTACCGCGGCGGGTCTTTGTACATCGCAGGCCACCAGCAACGGATGCCTCCCGTTATGCCTTTCAAAATACTTCGCCAGCTTTGCGGCGGCGGTCGTTTTGCCTGCCCCCTGGAGACCCACCAGCATAACCTTTGTAACATCCCTTTGGGAAAAAACCGGCCTCGCCGGAGAAGTCCCCATCAATTCAACAAGCTGTTCGTTCACTATTTTTACCACCTGCTGGCCGGGGGTGAGGCTTTCCATTACCTCGCTGCCCACTGCCCTTTCGGTGACCTTTTTTATAAAATCCTTAACCACCAAAAAATTGACGTCCGCCTCCAGCAGTGCTATCTTTACTTCCCGCATGCCTTCCTTGACGTCCTTTTCGGAAAGTTTACCCTTTCCCCTCAGCTTTTTAAAGGTCTGCTGCAGTTTCTCGGTTAATCCCTCAAAAGCCATATGCTTAACCTCCCATTGCCAATCGGATATACTCCCTAATCTCCCGCAGTTCCTTTACCGCCCCATGGTTACTATTCTCCGTATCAATCACCTTTATTACTTCATCAAGGCGTTTTACTATTTGTGACCGTTCCTGCCGATCTATCTGAAATCTCTTAATAAGTTCCAGTCTTTCTTCCATGCCTTCGAGCTGTTTTTCAGCCCTCTTCAGATTGTCGTGTACCGCCTGACGGCTTATTTTTAACAGCTCCCCGATTTCGCCCAGCGAATAATCCTTCATATAATAAAGGTCAATAATATCTCTCTGCTTATCCGTCAGTATTTTCCCGTAAAAGTCATAAAGCAGCGCCATCTCCACGAATTTATCATTCATAATCCCATCACCCTAATACGCCTGTAAAGGCATTTTGCTTTACAGGCGTATTCTATACTAATTTTTTTCACTTGTCAACCGTTCAATCATTAATTTTCATCCCAGTAATGCCTCAACAAAGGCGTCTCCGTCAAAGGGCTGCAGGTCATCTATACCTTCTCCCAGTCCCACGTACCTTACCGGTATATCCAGTTCCCTGTTTATTGCCAGAACAATACCGCCCTTTGCGCTACCGTCAAGCTTGGTAAGCACTATTCCGGTTATATCCGCTATATCTGCAAACATCCTTGCCTGCGCCAGGGCGTTTTGCCCGGTTGTTGCATCCAGTACAAGGTATGTCTCCCGGCTGCAGTCCCGGGCTTCCCTGTTTATTATCCTCTGTACTTTTCTGAGCTCTTCCATAAGGTTCTTTTTATTGTGCAGCCTGCCGGCGGTGTCACAGATAAGTACATCCGCCTTCCTTGCCTTCGCGGCGCTTAAGGCATCAAACACCACCGCCGCCGGGTCGGAACCCTCACTGTGCTTTATTATATCGGCTCCGGCCCGCCGTCCCCATACCTCAAGCTGCTCTATCGCCGCAGCCCTGAATGTATCCGCAGCGGCTATAGTCACTTTTCTGCCTTCACTTCTATATAGTGCCGCCAGCTTTCCTATTGTGGTGGTCTTACCCACGCCGTTTACTCCCACTATCAGTATAACCTTGAGCGGTCCCCGGTCAGGAACTCCCGAAGCACCGGTGTCCGCCATTTCCCTGAGTATTCTTTTCAGTTCCTCCCTGGCGTCGGTTATATTGCTGTTTTTTTTCATACTTTTATTCAGGGCGCTAACGATTTCAAGGCTGGTTTCCACTCCTACATCCGCCGTAATAAGTACCTCTTCAAGTTCCTCCAGCATCTCGGGGTCGAGTTTGTTTCGCAGGGTAAAAATACTGTCCATCTTATCCTTTAAATCTTCCCGGCTTTTTTTCAAGCCTTCCATCAGCTTGGGCAGCAGCCCCGGATTTTTTCCTCCCATAATGCAAAACTCCTTCCTAACTGACCATGTCCTCCAGTCTAACCGATACCAGCTTTGAAACCCCCTTCTCCTCCATTGTCACTCCGTAGAGGTTGTTTGCAATTTCCATCGTACCCTTTCTGTGGGTAATCATAATAAACTGGATATCGTCGGACAACTCCTTTAAAAATTCGGCGAACCTTTCAACATTTGCATCGTCCAGGGCTGCTTCAATTTCATCCAGTATGCAAAAAGGCGATGGTTTTACCGAGAGTATCGAAAACAGCAGTGCAATTGCCGCCAGGGCCTTTTCGCCCCCGGAAAGCAGGGATAGATTCTGCAGTTTTTTACCGGGCGGCTGTGCTATTATATCGATACCGGTTTCCAATATGTTGTCCCTATCCGAAAGGAGTACCTGCGCCTTTCCACCACCAAACAGTTTCCTGAATATCGTATTAAACCTTTCGTTAATTGTTTCAAACTGCTCACCGAATTTTTTTCTCATTATTTGCAGCATTTCGTCTATTATTCGTCCAAGCGAATCCCGGGCTTCCTTGAGGTCTTCCCGTTGGGCGCTTAAAAAATCAAACCTCTCCCTGACCGCCTTATATTCTTCTATTGCATCTATGTTGATGTTGCCGAGTTCCTTTATCCTTTCCTTAAGCTCCTTAATTCTATCCTTTGCTTTTTTTTCGCTGTCAATTTCCGATTTGTAATCAAGGGCCTGGATATGGGTGACCTCGTATTCGTCCCACATCCTGTCGTGCAGACCGTTAAGCTCTGTCTCCGCCTTTGTCAGCTGCACCTCGTGCCTGTGCAGTCTATTCTGAAACTTTGATATTTCACTGCCGGCTTCCCTGACCGCCTGCTCCTTTTCCTTCACTCTCTGCCTCGATTCATCCTTGGTTTGCTGAAGCTTTGTCATTTCTTCACTATCCCTGTCCCTCTCAACAGCCTGCTCCTTTATCTCATTTTTAAAGGCGGATATTTCGCCTTCAAGCCTTAGTATGTTTTTTTTGTTTATCTCTATTTCCTTTTCCCTGTCTATAACCGATGACCGCAGCTTCTGCAGTGATAAAACCGCTTCTTTGTATCCGGCCTCAACGTCCTCAAGTTTTTGTCCCAACCGTGCCATTTCCACTCTGTGGGCGGTTATCTGCTGCAGTATGTGTTCTTTGTCCTGTTTTTTTTCAGAACCTGTCTTCTGCAAATTCTTTATCGTTTCCTGCCTGTCCCTGTTCTCCGCCTCTTTTTCCTTAATGGATTTATAGGTTTTTTCAATATTGACCTGGGTTTCGTAATAATCGTTTTCAAGTATAAGTTTTTCTGATTCCAACTGCCCCGTCTTCGCTTCTTTTTCTTTCAGTTCTTTTTCCTTGGTTTCCAGCATTTCGGATATTCTTGTCTTTTCAAGTTCGAAGTCATGAACCTTTTCGGTTATCGACTGAACCTGTCTTTCCATGTCCTCCTGCTGCTCTGTCAGTTCCCGTACCAGTCCTTCAAGCTTTTTGCCCGCTTCTCCCATCTTCTTAATCCTGCCGCTTATCAGCCTGATTTCTCCCTTCCGCTGCAGAAGTCCAGCTTCATTACTGTAGCTGCTCCCCCCCGACATTGAACCGCCGGTATTTATAACGTCCCCTTCCACAGTCACTATTCTGAAACCGTATCTGTGGGCCCTCGCAATCCTTATACCGTTGTCCAGGCAATCCACTACAATTACCCTGCCCAGCAGGTTATCGATTATACTTCGCACTTCACCGCTGCACTCCACAAGCTCCGAGGCCCTCCCGATGCATCCTTCCATCTTCAGGGCCCTTTCTTCCTGTTTGCTGAGGCGCCTTGCCCTTATTGAGCTTACAGGCAGAAAAGTGGCCCGGCCTAAGTTTTTCCGTTTTAGATAGTCTATCGCAAGTTTTGCGTCCTCTTCGGTTTTGGTCACTATGCTCTGAAGACTGTGACCCAGGGCAATCTCAACGGCCCTTTCAAGCCCGTGTCTTACTTCAATAAGTTCCGCCACCGGTCCCACAATGCCCTTCGAAAAGCCTTCTTTCCTGCCGGTGCCGACAAGCCCCTTTACGCTTCTTGAGTATCCTTCGTGGTCCCTTTCCATCTGTGTCAACAAAGCAAGCTTTGACCTGGAGGAGCCCAGTTCTTCATTTGTCGTTCTTAGTTCCCGCTCAAGCTCTGCCCTTTTCTGCCGCGTACCCTTCAGCCTTTCAATTATATTGTCCCTATGCTTTATTTGAGATACCGATTGTTTTTCAATGTCCTTCATTCTTTTTTCAAGGGTTACTTTTTCGTTCTTCAAACCGGTTATCTCTTTTTGTGCATCCTGCATCTCTTCCAGCAGCTGAACCTTGCGCTTGTATATCGTTTCGTTTAACGTTTTTAAACTATTCGCTTTGCTGTTCAAATCGGAAATTACGTTCAGGTTTTCTATGATTGTCGCCTTAATCTTTTCAACCCGCTCTTCATCTTCCCCCACCTGTAATTCTATTGAATCCAGATTTGCCTGGAAGGATTCTATTATATGTTTTTTCTCTTCCAACTGCTTCTTTATCCGCTGCATCTCTTGGTTTCTTTTATCCTTAATGTCTTCCTTTTCATGGGTTTCCTGCTGCAGTCTTTCTAATTCCTTTTGATGCATATTAATGCTCTTATTCTCGTTTTGAATTTTTTGCTCTAAAACCTTAATTTCTCCCTCTTTTTTTTCCATGGCGCCGATCCTTGAATATATTCTGTCATGTAGCTTCTTTAACTCCTCTTCCGTCTGCTGTATCTTTGCTTCCAGGGAATTGAAATCGGTTTCAAGTCGGTTTACCGTAATATTTTTATTGTATATTTGTTTCTGAAGCTCCTTGATGTTGTCGTTCAGTTTTGTCTTCTGCCTGTTAAGCCTTTCTATACTCCTAACATAAATGCTGATTTCAAGGCGTTTTAACTGGTCGCGCATACTTATATATGATTTTGCAGTTTCGCTCTGTCTGTGCAGGGGTTCTATACGGTTTTCAAGTTCCTCTATGATATCCCCTATTCTTACCAGGTTTTCCTGGGTTCTTTGCATTTTTCTTTCGGCTTCTTCCTTCCTAGTTTTGTACTTGACTATCCCGGCAGCCTCTTCGAAAACCCTGCGCCTGTCTTCGGCCTTTGAGCTTAGTACTTCGTCTATCCTTCCCTGCCCGATGATGGAATAGCCTTCCTTGCCTATGCCTGTGTCCATAAAAAGTTCATTTATATCCCTAAGCCTGCATCCGGTTTTATTTAGATAGTATTCGCTTTCTCCCGACCTGAAAACCCTTCTTGTAATCATCACTTCAGAATACTCTATAGGCAGAAAACCGTCACGGTTGTCTATGGTAATCGAAACCTCGGCAAACCCAAGGGCTTTCCTGCTACGGGTCCCGGAAAAAATAACATCCTCCATCCTGCTTCCCCTCAGGGCTTTAACGCTTTGTTCGCCCAACACCCATCTTACCCCGTCGGCAATATTGCTTTTGCCGCTGCCGTTGGGCCCGACTATTGCCGCAATGCCTTTGTCAAACTCAAGATACAGTTTGTCCGGAAAGGACTTAAAACCCTTCATTTCGATGCTTTTAAGATACATATGCGTTACCTCCGGTCAACCCTTTATTAAAACTTCACGATAGTCTATTTCAAACATTGAGCTTTCGTAAAAAAATCTGATTACTGTTTTATCAAGGGCACTGTTTTGGACTATTTTTATACTAAGGCCCGGATATTCTTCCAACAGGGCGGCAATGCTTTCTTTTTTGATTCCCTGCAGTGCTGAAACAGTGCCGGGGCTTACTTCAACAGTTATTGCCGGTACCCTGCCAAGCTCCCTTTGATCCATCGCCTTATTGACTGCTTTTTTAACCAGCCTGGAATCAACAAGCTGTCTGAAAGCAGCATGAAAGGGACCGGCTACCACCTCGCCGCCTTTGTTTATCAGTTCGGTGGGCTGTAGCCCCATTCTTATAATACTGATGCTTTCCCTCATAAACATTTCGGCCAGAACCGTGCATGTATCAACCGCCTTTTCCAGGGAAAGGGGCCTGTAGTTTCCTTTTTTATACAGTGCCTCAAGGGCGGTGCCCCTTATTACCAGTGCGGGATATATTCTTACCATCCGCGGCTTTATTTCGCAAATCTGCCTTGCGGTTTCTATATCTTTTTTCAGGTTTGAGCCGGGCAGTCCTATCATCATTTGAAGCCCCAGAACAAATCCTTCCCTCTGAATAAGTTTTGAGGCAATCAAAACATCCTCAGCCGTGTGACCCCTGAGGCTTTTCTTCAGCACTTGGTTGTCCATGGACTGTACTCCCAGTTCTATAGCGTCCACCCTGTATTTCTTAAGCCTTTCCAGTATTCTTTTGTCAATATAGTCCGGCCTGGTGGACAGCCTTATCCCGTCTACAAGACCCCTGGACTTTGCACTGACTGCTGCTTCCAAAAATGAAGTCTGAAGGTCTTCCGGTATACCCGTGAAGCTGCCGCCGTAAAATGCAATCTCAACCTTTCTTCTGTCCTGCGGCAGGGTTTTTAGGTATCTATGTATTGTCGGAAGAATATCCTCCGGCGTAACCGGGCTTTCCCGCCCCGTTATTTTTTTCTGGCTGCAGAATATGCATTTGTATGGGCAGCCGATGTGGGGAATAAAGAAAGGGATTATTAAATATTTTTCAGGCATATTACCCCTCCAGCTTTCTTAAAGCCTTTTTTGCAGCCTCCTGTTCGGCTTCCTTTTTGCTTTTACCAATACCTTCCGCATAGCAGACATCCCCAATATAAACCTGTACTCTGAAGGTTTTATCGTGGTCCGGTCCACTTTGGGCCTTCAGCCTGTATTCTATCCTTAGGCCGCTTTTGGCCTGCACCTTCTCCTGCAGTGCTGTTTTACAGTCGGGTGCAAAAGCACTGGCCTCAAGCCTTTGTAAACTGCTTTCTATATACCTGCAGACAAATTTACTTGCCTCCCGGTACCCGCCGTCAATATAAATTGAGCCTATCACAGCCTCAAGGGCATCTGCAAGTACAGACACCCTTTCGTTACCACCGCTTATCTTTTCCCCTTTCCCAACCAAAAGGAATCTTCCCAGGCCCAGCTTTCTGGCATATCTTCCAAGGGCCTGTCCGTTCACCAGGCCTGCCCTGATTTTCGTAAGAACCCCTTCCGGGTATTCCTCAAACCTGTTGTATAAAAGTTCGCTTGTTATCATCTCAAGCACCGCGTCACCCAAAAACTCAAGCCTTTCATTATACTGCTCCATCGAAAGGTTCATTTCATTGGCATGGGAACTGTGGGTCAGGGCAACGTTCAACAGGCCTTTGTCCTTGTACCGATAGCCAAGCCTTCCCTGCAGCCTGTCAAGCTCTGCCAGCCTTTCGGCATCCATACTCAAAGCCAACACCCCTCGGAAATCCGGTTTATTTGTGGAAAAATACACCTTTAAATATTATAGCACATTTTAGCAGCAAAAAACCAAACACAAAATAGTTGCCGTTACTTGAACCTTTTGAAACATATGCTGGCGTTTTGGCCTCCAAATCCGAGGGAATTGGATATGGCATAGTCTATATCTCTTTTCTCGCCCCTGTTGGGAACATAATTCAAGTCACATTCGGGGTCCGGCGTATTGTAATTTATTGTGGGCGGTACAAATCCTTCGTATATCGCCATTACCGCAGCTATAGCCTCCACTCCCCCGGCGGCTCCCAGAAGGTGTCCCGTTACCGACTTTGTGGAGCTTACGGCTAGCCTGAAGGCATGCTCTCCAAATACCTGCTTTATTGCCTCGGTTTCAAATTTGTCGTTGTATTCGGTGGACGTCCCGTGGGCGTTTATATAGTCTATGTCCCCGGCGGATATACCGGCATCCGCAATCACCCGCTCCATAGCCGCGGCAGCCCCTGCTCCGCCCGGTGCCGGTGCGGTTATATGATGGGCATCGGCGGTCATTCCGTAACCTGCAACTTCCGCATAAATCCTTGCCCCTCTTTTTTGTGCATGCTCCAGTTCTTCCAGGATTAAAATTCCCGAACCCTCCCCCAGCACAAATCCGTCCCTGTCACTGTCAAAGGGCCTGCTGGCACCCTGGGGGTCATTATTCCTGGTTGACAGTGCCTTCATTGAACAAAAGCCTGCCACGGCAATAGGAGTCACGGCAGCCTCACTGCCTCCTGTAATCACCATATCCGCATCTCCCCGCTGGATTATCCTGTAGGCGTCACCTATTGCATTTGTTCCCGAAGCACAGGCGGTAACTACCGTTTCATTGGGCCCCCTTGCTCCAAATACTATTGATACCTGCCCCGCCGCCATATTGGAAATCATCATTGGTATGAAAAAGGGGCTTATCCTGGAAGGGCCCTTCTCGAATATTACCCTGAACTGGTTTTCCAGCGTTTCTATCCCGCCAATTCCGGAACCCAGCACCACTCCCAGCTTATTTTTGTCAATCCGGTCCATGTCTATCATACCGTCTTCCACAGCCATTTTGGCTCCGGCTATTGCGTACTGGGTAAAGGTGTCCATTCTTCTTGCTTCCTTCCTATCAATAAAATCAGAGGGTACGAAACCCTTAACCTCTGCAGCTATTTTGCTGTCAAAACCACTGGAATCGAACTTGGTTATTTCACCTATACCGGATACCCCGTCCTTTACCGCGGACCAGAACCTGTCCTTTCCCAATCCAACGGGAGTTACCGCTCCCATTCCTGTAACTACAACTCTTTTTTCCAATCCGGTGACCTCCTAACTGAATATATCTAAGTGTATATTAACAAATCCAATCGATTTGAAGTTTACTCAAGAAAGTCCCGATTTCAATCGGGACTTTTTGCTTAGCTGTTATTTTTTATGTAATCCACCGCATCCCCGACGGTACTGATTTTTTCAGCATCCTCATCGGGTATCTCCATATCAAACTCTTCTTCCAAAGCCATTATCAGTTCAACCAGGTCCAGGGAATCTGCACCCAAATCGTCTATGAAGGAAGCATCGCTGACTATCTCCTCTTCGTCTATGCCCAATTGATCTGCAATTATCTCTTTAACCTTATCAAAAATCATCATGTCACCTCCTTCCAGGAACAGCTATAAAATATATATTAAATATATTACATAACAATTCCACCGTCAACGCCTATTATTTGTCCGGTGATATATGAAGCAGGGTCGCTGCATAAAAAAGCCGCAAGCCATGCCACATCCTCAGGAGTACCCGGTCTTCCCAGCACCACCCTCTTTAACATCTCTTCCTTTACGTTTTTGGGCAGTTTATCGGTCATATCGGTCTCAATATAGCCCGGGGCAATGGCGTTTACCGTAATCCCCCTTCTTCCCAGTTCCTTTGACACCGCCTTTGTGAAACCTATAACTCCCGCCTTGGATGCACTGTAATTGGCCTGGCCGGCATTGCCCCTTATACCTACCACCGATGAAATATTGATTATCCTGCCATGTCTTTGCTTTACCATTATACGGGCCGCCGCCCTCGTGCAGTTGAATACTCCCGAAAGATTTGTCCCGATGACCCTCTGCCAGTCCTCGTCCTTCATTCTTAACAGCAGCGCGTCCCGGTTAATACCGGCACTGTTTACCAGTATATCCACCCTTTTAAACCGCTTAATTGTGCTTTCAACAAGGCTATTTGCAGCTTCTGAAACCGCCACGTCTGCAGCATAGGCCGCGGCATCCACCCCAAGGGCTTTTATTTCCCGGACCACTTCTTCAGCAGCCTCGGAATTTTTCGCATAGTTTACTGCCACGTTCGCCCCAAGTTTTGCGAGACATAGCGCCACCGACCGGCCAATGCCCCTGGACCCTCCCGTAACAATGGCGGTCTTTCCGCCTAACTCAAACATTTTATCCCCTCCAGTTTTTCAAGGGCCTTTTCCAGTGTTTCCATATCCCCGATATTCATTACATTTGCCCCTTTGTCAATTTTCCTGATAAAGCCGGTCAGCGTCTTCCCCGGCCCAATTTCCACAAAGGTATCAACTCCCAGGGCCAGCATGCGTCTTACGCTTTCTTCCCATAATACGGGACTGCTGACCTGTTTTATCAGGTTTTGCTTGATGGTGCCGCTGTCGGTTTCTTCCAAAGCGGTTACGTTTGCCACCACCGGGATTGCCGCATCCTTTATTGCAATGCTGTCCAGTTCTCCTTTTAGCTGCGCCCCCACCGGTTTCAGAAGACTGCAGTGAAACGGGGCGCTTACCTGAAGTACTACCGCCCTTCTTGCACCCATACTCTTTGCTATTTCTACCGCCCTTTCCACCGCCCTTGTTTCTCCGGATATGGCTGTCTGGCATGAACAGTTGAAATTGGCTGCTTCCACCACACCCAAATGCGAGGCTTTTTGACAGCACCCGATAACCTCTTCTTTGTCCAGGCCGATAATAGCAGCCATGGTGCCGGTATTTACCGGCACTGCATTCTGCATGTACCTGCCCCTTTTCTCCACCAATGCCACCGCATCCTCAAACTCCATCGAACCCGCCGCAATAAGGGCGGAATACTCGCCAAGGCTTAAGCCCGCCGTTATGTCCGGTCTTATTCCATGCCCGGTCAATTGTTCCAGAATGGCGGTGCTTACGGTGAGTATTGCCGGCTGTGTAACCTCGGTCTCACCGAGTTTTGTTTCGGGTCCTTTAAACATAACTCTACTGATGGCATATCCTAATACTTCGTCGGCTTTGTCAAAAATTTCAGCCGCGTCGGGAAGGTTTTGGTACAAGTCCTGTCCCATACCTACATACTGGGCTCCCTGTCCCGGGAATACATATGCTATTTTACCCATATTTTACCTCCCAAAAATCCGTCCTGTGCTAATCACCACTTCTTTTGCCTCGGAAATGATTTGTTCAATAATATCCTTAACAGGTTTAATATCATTAATAAGACCGGCTATCTGGCCCGACATAACCGAACCGTTTTGTATGCTTCCTTCCACCGCCGCTTCCCGCAGCTTCCCTGCACCCAGTTTTTCCAGCTCCTCAGGCATTATTCCTGATTTTTCCAATATGTCAAATTCCCGGGTAAGTTTGTTTCTGAGGCATCTTACCGGATGACCGGTACTTCTGCCGGTTACCACCGCATCCCTGTCCTTTGCCTTAAGCAGCGCATTCTTATAATTTTGATGTACAATACATTCCTTAGAACAAACAAAACGGGTACCCATTTGCACCCCTTCGGCCCCAAGGGCAAAAGCCGCCGCCAGTCCCCTGCCGTCCGCCACACCACCGGCGGCAATAACCGGTATGTCCACCGCATCCACAACCTGCGGTGTAAGACACATGGTAGTGAGTTCACCGATATGTCCTCCGGCCTCGGTCCCTTCAGCTATAAGTGCGTCGGCACCCAGGGCCTGCATCCGTTTTGCCAGGGCCGTACTTGGCACAACCGGTATAACCTTAATACCCTGCCTCTTTAATTCCCCAATGTACCTGCCGGGATTGCCCGCGCCGGTAGTCACCGTCTTCACTTTGTGTTTTAGTATTACATCCATGACCTCGTTTACAAAGGGGGAAAGTAGCATTACATTTACCCCGAAGGGTTTGTCGGTAAGTTCCGCTGCCTTCCGGATTTCCCTTTCCACAATCTCTGCCGGTGCGTTTCCCGCACCTATAATACCAAGCCCCCCGGCATTGGACACCGCCGCCGCCAGTTCCGCGGTAGCCACCCATGCCATGCCCCCCTGAAGAATTGGATGCTCGATTTCTAATATTTCACATATCCTAGTATGTATCATTTTCACCACTCCCATTCCAATATTGGGTCCTTTAGCACCATTTCATGACACAGGAACCCCAGGTAAGCCCTGCTCCGAACCCTACCAGCACGACACAGTCTCCTTTTCTTATAAGTCCCTGTTCCAGTGCTTCATCAAGTGCCACCGGTACCGAGGCCGAGGACATGTTGCCGTATTTGTCCAGGTTAACGTACATCTTTTTGCTGTCAAGCCTTAACCTCTTGGCTGCGGATTCTACTATTCTGATATTCGCCTGGTGGGGTACAACAAAGTCAATATCCCCCAGTGCAAGTCCCGCCTTTTCAATTACCTTAATGGTAGCCTTCGGCATTATACCGACTGCAAACTTATACACTTCACCGCCGTCCATATGTATGAAATGCTTTCCTTCATTAATGGTTTCAACACTGGCCGGCATCCTGGATCCCCCGGCCGGCAGTGTAAGAACCTGGCCCTTCCAGCCTTCGGCACCCAGTGCACATGCAAGTATGCCTTCTCCCTCTTTGACTTCCCTTAAAATGGCCGCCCCTGCGCCATCGCCGAATAATACGCATGTATTCCTGTCCTTCCAGTTGCATATTTTGGAAAGCGTTTCCGCCCCAATTATCAGAACCGTACCGGCGTCACCGGTTGTGATGAACTTTTCCGCTATCGAAAGCCCGTATATGAACCCGGTACACGCAGCCTCTATATCATAGGCCGCAGCATTCTCGGCTCCTATGTTTGACTGGACTATACAGGCAGTAGACGGGAAAGCCATATCCGGTGTCACCGTAGCCACTATAATCATATCAATCTCTTCCGGCTTAACCCCTGCATCCTCCATGGCCCTTTTTGCAGCAGTGGTGGCAAGATCGGATGTGGCGGTATCGGTATTGCTTACCCTGCGCTCTGAAATGCCGGTTCTGGTTCTTATCCATTCATCGCTTGTATCCACTATTCTTTCCAGGTCATAATTGCTTAGTATTCTATCCGGAAGGCATCTGCCGGTTCCGACTATACCAACCGGCTTTAATTTTTTAGTCATCGTTTTCCTCCATTTTTACAGCCCTTGTTATTTTTTCTTCCACCCTGTTTTCCACAAACCTTACAGCCTGCATTATTGCATTTTCTATTGCCAGGGCATCCGAACTGCCGTGGGCCTTTATACAGCCCCCCGCAACGCCTAGAAACGGCGCTCCTCCGTACTTTTTATAATCCATCCTGTCCTTAAACCTTTTAAGCCCGGGTCTTAAAACCGCCGCCGCCATTTTTGAGGCTAATCCGGCAGCAAACTCCTTCTTAAGCTGTCCAAAAAGTGACATAGCCAAGCCTTCGGTAAGCTTTAAAACCACGTTTCCAACAAACCCGTCACAAACCAGTACGTCGGCTGCACCCTCAGGAATGCTTCTCGCCTCTATATTTCCAACAAAATTCAGCCCCGAACCCTTCATAAGGTCGTAGGCATCCTTTACCAGGGCATTTCCCTTTCCCTCTTCGGTACCGATGTTTACCAGCGCAACCCGGGGTTTTGATATGCCCATTACACCGCTCATGTAGGCGGAACCCATCATGCCAAACTGCAGAAGGTTCACGGGCTTGCAGTCCGCGTTGGCACCGGCGTCTATAAGCATTGCGCCGTCTTTGGCGGTGGGGATTACTGGAGCCAGTGCCGGGCGGTCTATTCCCTTTATCCTGCCTATCTTCAAAAGGGCACCCGCCAGAAGAGCGCCGGTATTGCCCGCCGAAATGAAAGCATCCGCTTTTCTTTCCTTAACCGCCTCCATCCCCAGTACCATGGATGAATCCTTTTTTCTCCTGATGGCGGCCACCGGCGGTTCGTCGCTGCCTATTGTTTCGCCGGCGTTAATTATGGTAACTCTTGGAGTATCGTACCCCTCCAGCATATGCTTTATACTCTCCCGCCTGCCGACTATAACAAGCTGCAGGTTCTCTTTACGTTTTAATGCCCTTATGCAGCCTTTGACAATTTCATCCGGCGCATAATCGCCGCCCATGGCGTCAACCGCAATTCTCATATCCCTTTACCTCCCTCATTCATCCAAGGCAACCAGAATAAACTTTCCCCTGAACACTTCCTGCATTTTCAGCTTTATCCTTACCCAAATAAAGAATTTATTGCCTCGGCGTTTGATTATATCCGCCTGGGCTACCAGTTTCTGTCCGGACCTTACCGGTTGTTTATATTTAATATTGGCTACCCCAATCAGCGCCACATCGGCGTCGATTACCGCTATGGCAAGGGATTCCGCCTGTGCGTATATGAACTGTCCCCTGACTATATTGGTTTTTTCGAAGGCCATCGTATCATCGGTCTCAAGCATTGAAATACCCTTTTTGCCCAGGTCTATATCTAGAAGTTCCCCGACAATTTCCTTGCCGGATATGGTTCTTACCTTTGCGTATGTACCCTCTGCCACGCTTTTAATTCTCTCCCTCAGCTCGGGGATCCCAAGCTCCAGTCTGTCCAGTCTTATGGTTTGTATGCTCACTTCGAAATGCTCGCTGAGCTCTTCATCTGTTAAAAAGGGATCCTTCCTGATCTTTTCGGAGAGGCTTTTTTGCCTTTCCTTTTTCTCCAAACCTTTACCGGCCATAAAATCACCCCTTAGCTCTGGTTGTTTTATATCGGAAATATCGTTTGTGACTTGTAATTAG